>JAYUFG010000489.1:0-3631 GCA_043738845.1 Planctomycetaceae bacterium | reverse complement strand
TCTTTCGCTCCTAGGCTGTGAATTTATTGAATTGGGATCGATCCGTAGGGTCCGCTGTGCGGACCATTTGTTTGCGAGACCTGTGTTTCATGCGAATTAACAGGGCGAATCGCGAACTCCCGGTCCGCACAGCGGACCCTACAACTTACGAATGGTCGAGCCTTCCAATAAATTCACAGCCTATCCGCGAAAGGACGTTTTTTTGCCGTAGTGACGGGCGACAATGGGATAGTTATTTTTGCGCGGGCCCTTAGTATTTACTGCGAAGTCAGGAAGATCGCAAAGAACCTACCTTCGGAGGTCGTGCGGTCTGAGCATTGGTAAAACACTCGACTCACTTTTTGCCGATCACTGTGTAATTTATTGATGCGCCGGACCTAAGCGAATTCGACAACAGAACGGGCGGTTTCTTAAACGGTACGATGGCCTGCGATTTGAGGTTCCATGATGGTTCGAGCGTTTGCGATTGTGCCAGCGACAGGTGCGAGCCTCCGTATGGGGCGGCCGAAGTTGTTGTTGCCGTGGAAGGACAGCACGGTGATCGAGACGGTTTTGAAAGCCTGGCAGGCGGGGGGAGTTGGAAAAGTGGTCGTTACGGTCCGGGCGGGTGATGAAACGCTCGCAGAAATTTGTCGAAAGGCGGGGGCGGAGGTGGTTATACCGAAGTCTGCTCCGCTCGATATGAAAGCCTCCGTGCGAATTGGTTTGGAACATGTCGCCCAGAAATTTCAACCGACTGAGTACGATGCTTGGCTGGTCGCACCAGCTGATTTGCCGCTGTTGTCGAGTGACGTGATTCGGACACTGATCGTGGAACATGACAAAACGCCGGGTGATATTTTGGTGCCGTGTCAAGCAGGACGGCGGGGACATCCGGTCTTGTTTCCGTGGTTGATAGTGGAGCAAATGCGGCATTTGAAGGACGACGAGGGTTTTAACGTGCTGCTGGCATGTGGTCTGGTGCGGGAGATTTCGGTCGCACTGCCAGTGGCGGGAGATGACCTTGATACCCCAGCCGATTTCGTACGCCTGCAAAATCGTCACGACCGGCGCGAGTAGCCGACCTCATTTGATCCGTCTCGATTTCGTGAAAGTGAACGCCTTGTAGCGATTGTAAGGGGATCGGGGAGTTTCTATTCGACACATTTTCCCCGACCCTCTGACCGGTTTTCAAGGTAAATTTATTTGTTCACTCGTAGGGTCCGCTATGCGGACTGAAGTTTGGGGATCATTCGCCCAGCATGGTCCGCACAGCTGGCCCTGCGAGAGTGACAGATTGCCGGTTTCATCGAAAACTATTTGCGTGAGTTGTGGCTTATGTTGCGTGTACCGATTCATAAAATTCAGCCGGGCATGATTCTGGCGAGGCCGATCCCGCTGGCCAACGACCCGCATCGCTTTTTATTGCAGCGGGATCGTGAGATTCCGCTCGATATGGTGCCACGGCTGCGTGAGTTGGGCGTGTTCGAGGTATGGATTCGCTATCGCGATCTGGAATTTCTGGAAGATGTGATCGACGAGGAGTTGGGCGAGCGACAACGAGAGGTCTATCACCATGTCCGTCGCAACTTTGAAGAGATTATGAAAGGAACCTCGGTCGAAATCGACCTCGTTCATTTTCAAAGTTCGGTGGCGGGATTGTTTGGATATCTCAAAGAGAGTCCGACGGGCAATGTGTTTTTGCAAAAGCTCGATGCGTTCGACAACTATCTGATGTCGCACTCGACAAACGTTTGTTATTTGTCGTTGCTGTTGGGAATGCGGCTCGAACGCTATCTCATTCAGGAACGAAGTTTCAAATCGCCGAAAGAAGCCAAGGATTTGCAACAACTGGGGCTGGGCTGTTTGCTACATGATGTCGGCAAGATGCGGATTCCGGCCGAAATTCTTCATAAGCCGGGCAAGTTGTCCGATGACGAAATGCGAATGATTCGGCTCCATCCAGCCTATGGTTACGAGCTTTTGAAGGGACAAATTCCGTCGGCTGCGGCGCAGGTCGTGCTCAATCATCATCAGCGTTATCGGGGAGACGGTTATCCTGCTCGCGTCGATGCGGTGACGAGTCGCGAGATGCCGCCGCTAAGAGGCAAGCAGATTCCCATTTTCAGTCGCATCACGACGGTGGCCGATGTTTACGACGCCGCCACGAGTGCGCGGTGTTATTCCGGGGCCAAACCGGCGGTGCAGGTTCTGCACGAGATGCGAACCTGGTGCGAAGGATTTTTCGATCCGATTGTGGAAGCGGCCTTTTATCAGATCATGCCGCCGTTTCCGATTGGCCAGCTTGTAAAGCTTTCGACCGGTGATGAAGCAGCGGTCGTCGATTTCAATCCGCGTCATCCCACCCGGCCGAAAGTGCAATGCCTACGCGATGCGGAAGGACGACACTATTCTGAACCGGCACTACATGAGTACGACTTGGCGATCCATCTCGACATGCAGATCGTTGCCGTCGATGGTGTCGATGTTCGTCCCTTTCAAGCGACGCAGCAGGCAAGCCTCGTGAAATCGGCTGAGCCGGTGTTGGCGTAATCATTCGCACCTTCTTGTATTGCGGTCAACACGCACGTGCGGACTCGAATGGCCAAATTCTGGTGCGACGATTTTTTCCACACGATCGCTGTCGTTAGGACCGTCGTATAAAATAATGTCGTCTTTCGCTCCTATTGATCCTCGCTTTGTCAGGCGAACGGGACATGTATACTATTGTACATGCACAACCCATTTAGTCCAGTCGCCCGGGAAGTACGGCGGAAAATCGCAGGGCAACTGCTGTTGGAAGGAAAATCCATCAGCGCAGTGGCACGTATTGTAAAGGCCTCTAAATCTTCTGTATCGAAGTGGAAAGAGGCCGCGAGCCGCGGTGGCTTGGACGCTTTGGACGCCCAGCCGCACCCGGGCCGCAAACCGCTGTTGAATTCCAAGTAAAAACAACAATTGGTGAAGACTCTGCTGCGCGGTCCGCTCGCCGCAGGTTATCGCACCGATTGGTGGACCTGTGATCGCGTGGCGGAGGTCATCGAACGCAAGTTCGGCGTCCGCTATCATCCCGGCCAGGTGTGGAAAATTCTGCGTGGTCTGAAGTGGACCTGTCAAAAACCGGAACAACGCGCCAGGGAGCGGGATGAACTTGCCGTCGAACGCTGGCGATGCGAGGATTGGCCTCGCATAAAAAAAGAGCGTCGAGGAGCAAGCGGCCGTTGCGTTTCTCGATGAAAGCGGCTTTAGGCTGCAACCCGTGCGGCGGCGGCGGACCTGGTCTCCGATCGGCCAGACGCCGATTCAAAACGCCTGGGATCGACATGACCGACTGTCGGCCATCGCGGTTCTCACGCTGTCGCCCGCGCGACATCTGCCGAAGCTGTTCTTTCAAGTGCTGCCCTGCAATGTGCAGACCGATGAGATGATCTGGTTTCTGACCCAGATGCACAAGCCTTTTCGACGCAAGATCATTCTGCTGTGGGATCGTTCCAGTGTGCATCGGTCGGCCGCCAAGTTTTTTGAACGCGAACATCCAGGTTGGTTTCAGTTCGAGTGGTTGCCGTCGTACTCGCCGGACTTAAATCCCACGGAACAGATTTGGAATCACACCAAGTATAGCGACCTGTCAAACTTCGTTCCTCATGATGTG
>JAYUFG010000488.1:0-3634 GCA_043738845.1 Planctomycetaceae bacterium | reverse complement strand
GGAGCAGACGTCACAGCTTAACCTCCTTGAGAAAAAGACTCGTTACACCACCCCGATTATACGCATGTCCACCAAATTGGAAAACTGAGAATCCCTGGATTTTAGGTCCGGGACTTTCCATTTTTCACACTATGGAGATATTCACCCGAAGCGTTCGCAAGGAAGGTGGTCGAAATTCGCAAAAATCGTCAATGGCGTTTGCGTTCGAATGTCGGGCAATCGACCGGATTAAGCCCGCTTGTATAGGTGACGTCTCACCGCTTGCAATTATGACGAAGAAGCGGCGAGACGCCTCTTGTACAAGTTGTGCATTAGCACCGGGAGCCTCGACGAAACTGTTCGTAAGCGACTTCGGCCATTCGACCCGCCCTAAACACCGTCCCCGCAACGGCTTAAAACTGCCGCGCCGCTCGACGAAGAATGCCCGCGAATTGCGCAGCCAGGGGGCTTTCGGACCACGCCAAAATTCGGTAATTTATTCCTAAGTTTCCATAGTCAAACCGGTTAGGACGATCTTCACGGTTCTCACCGTCGCAGTTGGCACGAATTTTGCCCCATGTCGGCTAGTTGGACCGCAACGGAACAACTGGTCGGGGAACCTTCGGCCCCGCCGAGACATTTTCACGGTCACACTTTGATCGTAACGATGTCGCGTTTTTCCAACGGGTCTGCGGCGTTTGTATCAACACATTTCCAATTCCACCCTTTCCACAGGAGTCAGTACATTGAGTACGGCACGTCAGGCGGCGATCTCAGCGGTCACCAATTACAAAGCAAACGGACAGGCACTGAACTTCAAAGAAACCCCGGCTGGGGAACTCTTCGGGTCGAACACCTTTAGCGACCAAGTCATGAAGGACCGTCTTCCCAAAACGGTTTACAAGAAACTGCGGGCGACCATCTACAAAGGCGAAAAGCTCGACGCGAACGTCGCCGACGCTGTTGCTCAGGCCATGAAAGATTGGGCCATTGAAAAGGGTGCCACGCACTACGCTCACGTTTTTTATCCCCTCACCGGTACGACCGCCGAGAAGCACGACAGCTTTCTCAATCCCGGCGGAGACGGAACGACCATCGCCGAATTCTCCGGCAAGGAACTGATCCAGGGCGAACCAGACGCCTCGAGCTTTCCTTCCGGCGGAATTCGCGCCACTTTTGAAGCCCGGGGTTACACCGCCTGGGATCCGACCAGCCCCGCCTACATCCTGGAAAACCCGAACGGAACAACCCTCTGCATTCCGACGGCGTTCTGCTCTTGGACCGGCGAAGCCCTCGACAAGAAGACCCCGCTTCTCCGCTCGATGCAGGCTTTGAACAAGCAGGCACAACGGGTTTTGAAGGTGTTCGGTCATACGAATGTCAGCCCCGTCACGGCGAGTGCTGGCCCGGAACAAGAATACTTCCTGATCGACCGCAATTTCTACTTCGCTCGTCCCGACCTTGTGACCACCGGTCGCACGCTGTACGGTGCCAAGCCGCCGAAGGGTCAAGAGTTTGAAGACCAATACTTCGGTGCGATTCCCGAACGGGTGTTGGCCTGCATGTTGGAATCGGAACGCGAGCTGTTCAAACTCGGCGTTCCGGTCAAGACTCGTCACAACGAAGTCGCCCCTTCGCAGTACGAACTGGCACCCGTCTACGAAAACGCCAACATCGCCACCGATCATCAGCAGATGATTATGCACACCTTGCAAAAGGTCGCACAAAAATACGGCATGGCCTGTTTGCTGCACGAAAAACCGTTCGCCGGAATCAACGGCTCGGGCAAGCACGTCAACTGGTCACTCGGCTGCAACCTTGGCAATTTGCTCGAACCGGGCGACACACCGCACGACAACGCGCAGTTCCTCGTCTTCTGTGCGGCCGTCATTCGTGCCGTGCATAAGTACAGTAACTTGCTCCGCGTCGCCGTCGCGACCAGTGGCAACGATCATCGCTTGGGTGCGAACGAAGCCCCACCGGCGATTATCTCGATCTTCCTCGGCGACCAATTGAACGACGTCTTCGAGCAAATCGAAAAGGGAAAGGCAACCAGTTCGAAATCGGGCGGGACGCTGACCGTCGGCGTCGATGCTTTGCCACCTTTGCCGAAACACGCTGGCGACCGCAACCGCACCAGCCCCTTCGCCTTTACCGGCAATAAGTTTGAGTTCCGGGCCGTCGGCTCAAGTCAATCGATTGCCGGTCCGCTCGTGGTTCTCAACACGATTGTTTCGGAAAGTCTCGACTACATCGCCACCGAATTGGAAAAGACGACCGCTGGCGATCCCAAGAAGCTCAACGACGCCGTGCAAGCCTTGCTGCAAAAGATCATCAAGGAACACAAGGCGGTCGTCTTCAATGGCAATGGTTACGCAGCCGAGTGGCACGCTGAAGCCGAAAAACGCAAGCTGCCGAACCTGCGTCACACGGTCGTGGCGTTGCCCGAGTTGATCTCCAAAGAGTCGATTGAATTGTTCGGTAAGTACGGCGTGTTGAACGAACGCGAAGTTCGCAGCCGCTTTGAGATTTACATGGAGCGTTATTGCAAGGACGTCAATGCTGAGGCCGCCTGTGCCTTGTCGATGGCCAAGACGATGATCCTGCCCGCCGCCTATCGTTATCAAGGCGAACTGGCTCAGATTGCCGCCAACTTGAAAGTCCTCGGCAAGAACCCTCACTTGGGAACGTTGGAAACCTTGACCGGCGGCGTTGCCGATCTGGAAAAGACGATTGCCGAATTGGAGAAGGCTCTCAATCACAAGGGTGCCCACGACCTCACGGCCGAAGCAGCCCACTTCCATGACAAAGTCATCCCGGCGATGGCCGCCGTCCGCGAGATTGCCGATCAACTCGAAACAATCGTCGCCGACGACCTCTGGCCACTTCCGACCTATCGCGAGATTTTGTTCATCAAGTAATTCACATGGTTCGCACTTTTTAACAGTCCCTAAATAACTTCCGGTTTTGCGATATTCGGTTAGCCGCGACGCGCAGCGGAGCGTGGAATGGCACGTTAGTATCGGCGTCAAAAACGAAATGAAATTGGGAAGTTATTTCCGGCCAAATCCTTCATATAGTAGTGTTCGCAACTTGGTGCGAGAGTTCTTTCAACGAACATTCGTCCCATAAAAAATCTTACAACGGCGTGGTGGAATTCATTTTCCACCACGCCACTTTTTTGCGATGGTACGTGCGTCCCATTGCATCGTCGCACTATTTCGACAATGAACCGAACCAATGGCCAATCCCTGCTGGGCCAACGGCCCAAACTGCAACAGCCAGGGGCATCGCCCCTGGTCAGCGACGCGAAGAACCGGTGGAGCCACAACGTGGCGAACTGCGGCGGGGCGATGTACGAAGGCGATGTACGAAAAAGATCGCCGCGTTGCGGCTCACCGGCGAGCACCACATTGTTACCAGGGGCGATGCCCCTGGCTAGTGCGCTTGTGAGTGTGTTGAATCGGCGAGGTGCAAGTCCTCGTGCATATTGGTCTGAATATGGTAACCAACCGTAACTGCATCGCCGCGAGGCGAGGTGGAGAGCAACGGAAGGTGGTAACCGTTCACAGTTTTTGAACTGATCTTGTCGTAAACGGGGGAAGGGGTTAGTTTATCGCGGGCATGAGCGAATCCGCAACCACTGCGGACAGTC
>JAYUFG010000487.1:0-9620 GCA_043738845.1 Planctomycetaceae bacterium | reverse complement strand
ACGAGCATCGTTATCATGTTAAGCTGATTGATACGACCGAGCAGCACACGCCGCAGGTGGACTTTGCCCCGCGGACTTCGAGCAGCACGCCGCCGGAGTTTGTGAATCGCAGTGGGAATGTCGATTTCTTCCGCTTCGATGATCGGGTTCCGACGAATCCGCCCGTCACGTTCACCGTCACGTCGAATTTGCCGCCGCAGAATGCGATGACATTTGAACTCTTCGGCGACGCGCACGGGGCGACGATTTCGCACGCCGCTGGGACGAACACTGCGACCATCACTTGGACCGGTGCCTCGGCCGCTGGCTCGACGGCAACGACGTTCCGCATTCGCGTCACAAACACGACGACCGCGATTCATCCGACCAACGAAGCGGAGTTTATCATCGCGACAACGCATTGGCGTTCGGCCGAACCCGAAACCTTTCATAACGCGATGACGCCGAGCAATGGGAACGGCGGCGTGGGCGACACGATCACTGCGGTCGATCAAGATTTCACGGTGCTGACGAGTGAGATGCACAGCGGCGGGTATTACGGTTTCGGCAACGTGCTGCACGGTGCGACGTTTGATGTGGCCTATGGGCGCTGGGTCGGCGGGTCGCCTTATGTGAGTACGCCGGGGATTGAGTTTCGGTACGCGGCGAATGCTCCAGCATGGTTTTTGGTCGATCAAGATGGGATGGTTTCGTTTAGTCCGCATCCCGGCCACGATTTCCCCGGCGAAACTTTTCATTGTGTATATCGCTTGGCCTGGATCGCCGCGAGTGGTGCGTGGTCCGGCATCAAAAGCGAATGGGCCGATATTGCGATCCACGTGAAAAATCCGAATCTCGCCACGTGGGACAGCGGGGCCTATCTCGTTGAAGATCGAACCTTTACGAACTTGGCAACCGACGGAACGCAAACCCAAATTACCGTTGGCAATCTCGCAGAAAACATTTACGACGAATACTATCGTCCGACCGTGCCCGGCAATTACACGTTGCACGTGATCGACAAAAACGGTGCGGCGGTCACAGTCTCGCACACCTCCGACACCGATATTGCCCTCGCTCACGGAATGCTCACCGTAAATTCCCTCGGCGCAATGACCTACACGCCCGATGGACTCGGCACCCATTCCCCAACCAATTCCGACAAACTGGCCCCGGAAGAGTTCCAATTCTACGTAACTCGCTATTCGCCGACCACCGGTCAAGACGTACGCAGTAACAACGCCAGCGTGAAGCTGGAGTTTGAACAGGTGAATAGTATCTGGGTGAGTGACAATGCAGAATACGGCGTTGCGACAGATGGAAACTCCGCGAAGGTTGTCTTTCATGTTCATCTTGATCGCCCATCCGATTCTCACGCCGAAAGTCAGGTTGAGTACAGTATTGTGCGTGAGACAGCCGTCGATTCAATGTGGCGAGATGTTGCGGACCTGAATTCGTTGTCGAGTGTTGTTAGGACGGGCGTGGTGTCCTTCGGAATGAATGCCACTGAAATGACCGTGGAATATGGGATTACTAACGACATCGCGGTGGGCATGTCGAAGTATACACTAACACTTTCGACCAACGGGAATGTGACTCACGCACATGTTGATCGGGACCACAAAGTGTCCGAAGGGTTCGTTGCTCACCAAGAAATGATCAGCGTGAAACCTTTCGAAGGCAATGCCTCCACCGGTACTCCTCCGACAACAATGCCAAATCAACCGCCCGCTAGCGGATCGTCGACTAACGGCGGCACTGTTCAGACTTCGGCGCCACCCGGCGGCAATAACAATCCCGAGGAGGGTTGGGTTCTAGTTGGTCAACAATTCGACCAATCCGACACAAACGCTCAATTGCCGATTACCTCGACGCAGCCGCATTGGTATTCACAATCGACGATGAATAATCATCCTTTTGTGATCGCGGTAAGAAAACGGCAGATCGAGGAGGAAGCAGTGCAAATGGACACGCTCCTAGGACTTCCCCCCAACCTTCGCCAGGGTATGCGAACGCTGGGGGATACCGCACTTAAAATTATGTCCGATGAACCGCCCGAGCGTTGGCTGGATGCGGCGACGGAAAAGGGAATTGAGTTTCTAAAAAATGGAGGGAATCCCGACCTCATTCCAGAGTTCATCGATTTTATGTGCAATAAGGCTGAAGCCGAACTCAAACTTCAGGAAAACAAATTAAACTGGTCCATTGAATACCATAACCAATTGATTGAAAAGCTTGCGGCGGATGCCCAAGCGGAACAAGACGCAATTAACAAAGCCTATTCGGCGAAGCGATTGGAAGAAATCGCCTATTGGAAACTATCGGGCATGCAACGCTACTTGGTTGATGTAGGACAAACCGCCAAGGGGTATTTTTGGGATGGTCCCGGAGAAATGATTAGTGGAATCGGCCATGTAATAGCGCACCCGATTGATACGGGCGGTAATCTGATCCAAGCCGTCAGTCATCCGTCGGATACATTTGACGCGCTGAAAAAACACTATGAAGAGGAATTGAAGACTCCTGGCGGACAAGGCAAAGTGGGGTTCGAATTGGTGACGACCATTTTGACCGGTGGCGAAACGGCGGCGAACGGGTTGACGAAGATTCAGAAGCTCGCCAGTAAGTTGAAGACAGTCGCTGGCAAAACCGAACTCGTTGCCCAAGCGGCGGAAGAACTCAAAATACTTCAGGTCGTCGGAAAAGTGAGCGAAGCGGCCACTGTGGTTGGAGAGGCCACCGACATTGCCGCCGTTACGGCCAAAGCGACGGCGGCGATCAAACGAACAGCCGCCCTGCGTGAAAAACTGGTCGATGCGGTAAATAAGAGCCGTCAGGCGAGAACTCTCCAAAACGCAGATAATTTTGCGACGCATCTTGGAATTGAAGCCGTCTATCAAAATGCGTATACTGCGGTCAAAATGGCGAAGCAAAACGGATTGTCCAACGTAAATGGCGCGTTGGGAACTCGGGCACACACAATTTTCGAGCAAATGAATAACGCCACCAACGCCGTTTTGCAAAACCGGGGAGTTCGGATCGTGGTCGAGGACTCGCGAGACGCCGCCGGAGGCTTTGCTAGTCGCGGTGCATTGGGTTCGAAACGCCTTGACGTATTCCTTGAAGTCCATGGAAACCCTTTAAGGGGTTTCGACCTCAAGACGGGTCGTCTTTGGTCGGCGAAGGCCTTAGCAGAATATGAACGCCGATTTGGTATTCCAGTTCAACAGATTAAGCCAGGAGGTTAGGTAATATGAAATATTCACGACTTGTGAAACTCGCACATTCGGTTTTGGGCGACCGGTTAGGTGAGCTTGGTTTTGAATTTACGAAATCTGGTTTTGTGCGAAATCTACCTTCGCTCGTTCGGCAGGGACTCGAATTTGAACTGGGGAGCTATAGCAATGAGACGTTTTCAATTCGTTGTGGACTCACATCTCCAGTGATGATCAGAAACTGGCCGAGTGACGGGTGGTTCTTCGTCGAGTATTTTACCACCGACAAACAATGGCATTTCAATCATGGCAAATGGCCTTGCGTCGTTGAGGAGAATGCTCGTGAAAGTCTGGTTCAGATATACGGTGCCATTGATTCAATGATTGTGCCATGGCTAGACGCCCATTCGACCCTTTCGCAATTTGCAGACCGAATTCGCGATTCCAACCGGGGCCTTTGGAGTGGTACCTTGTATTTTCATGATCACAATTATGTGAAAGCGCGGGAGAAGTTGACGATGTATCGGGGACTTCTCACTGCCCGACAACTCAAACCACGTTCTTGGGACACATCCGAGGGAATCGCGCTGGAACTCGCACAAGTGAACGAGATGCTCGCCGCAATGGATCAATCACCCGGAAATTCGTAATTAACGTGTCGTTTAGGTCGGCGCGTACACGCCCGACGGACTCGGCACCCATTCCCCAACCAATTCCGACAAACTGGCCCCGGAAGAGTTCCCATTCTACGTGACGACTTTCGGTCGAGATGAACACGACAATTCGTTCACGCAATCGAGCAACCGGGGAAGAGTCAATCTCGACTTCGATCAAATCAATTCCACGTGGGTTGAGCCGACGGGCGTGATCAAGGTCGCGACGGACGGCAAGAGTCCGAAGATCGAGTTCACGGTGCATGTGGTTCGCGACGGCGATTCGCACGCCGCGATTGTTGTGCCTTACGAGATATTCCGCGACACGCTCGACGCCGAGGCGATTACGTTTCACGCGGGTGGCCAAGGTTGGTCCCCAACCTGGGGCGCAGCCAAGAGGAAATGGTCGCGGTAAATATCGCGTTCGTCGCCAAGACGCCGACCGAGAGTTCCAGCTTCGCACTCGGCCATTACCGCGAACGAGTCCCCACGGCTTCGCACCCGGCGTACCTCTCGGCCACCGCGAACGCACTTCGTATCGCGGCTTGCGAATCGTGTTGCCTCGATTCCTAAGCATTCATCGTTCATCGTTCCGCATTCAGCGTTTCCTCGAAAACCCCGTAATTTCTCGTGTGAAAAACATGCAACACGACAACACCACTCTTAAATTCGCGATTTTCCCGACGATTTTGCCCAACAGCACCTCCTAACATTGGCCTCGAATCTTCCCCATCGCGAAATAACGTCGTTCACAACGACTCTTCCCACCGCTTCCCGTCGGCAAAATGGCCCAATTGACTACTGTACAAACGCACCCTATTTTGCTAGAATGCGAACACCACAGGACGATGCCCCTGCGTTAGAAACCGGGCAAAATCCCCGGTAATCCGGGCAAACTACCCAGCAATCCGGGCAGGTTATTCAGTAATCCGGGCAAATGTTTCTGTCAATTGCGCATCGGCAGCTTCTTCTCTTCGCGTTTTCAACGACCCCATTCCCATACCGTGCTCCGTGGAAACCAACATGCAAACCAACCCCACTTTCCCAATGCTGACAAAGGGAATCTCACGCAGACCGTGAATGCGCAGACGGGCGAAACCATGCCTTCACCTGGAACCAACGCAATCGAATGACCAGCGAGACCCTTTCGCAAACGACTCTCGTCCCCTGTAATTCTCCCGCTGGAAGTCCGGCTCGTTCTACGGCCCGACGGATCCCAACGAAAGATCAGAAACTACGTCGTGCGTTGTCCATGACTGGATCCTGCGCGATGCGCAGAATTCGCCACAAATCCTACTTCGCACCGATCTCCCCTTTATACATCGATTGCATCAGGATGTTTTTCTTGCTAGTCATCACCCCTTCGCTCGTATCATCGCGAAGAATTGCGAACAGCATATTGTACTTCGCGTCGAGGTCGTCGGCGTAATGAACCAGCAACGCCTCGGGCGTCATGGGCGGTTTCGGCGAACCCCATTCTGGCAATCGTTGATGCGACAGGATAATGTGCTCCAATCGCAACATTAAATCGGGCGACAGTTTTTTTGCCGCTGGAGTTTCTCGCAACATGTCACGACCTTGCACGATGTGCCCGATCAAATTTCCGGCGGCAGTATATTCCGCTCCCTGTGGGTTTTGCGCCAACTCACGCAACTTACCGATGTCGTGTAAAATTGCTCCCGCCACGACGAGATTCTTATTCAGCCGAGGCTTCATATCGGGATAGTATTCATCGTACTTGTCGGCGAAGAAAATCGCGTTTTGCACGACGCTCCGCACATGTTCGAGCCAGCCGCCGACAAACGCATGATGATTGCGGGTCGCGGCCGACAGCGCGAGCAATTCTGTCCGATTCGTTTCCAATAGTTCGAGAACGACATTCCGCAACGTCTCGTCGGCAATCTGTTTGTGAGCAATCGCGAGCAAGTCGGCGAACATCGTCTCTGGGTCGAAACGCGACCGGGGAAGAAACATTAACGGGTCAAAGCCGTCCGCCGAATCGGAGTCGATGACGGAGCGAACTTTTTTCAGGTCCAATTGCGGACCATAGCTCGATTCGCGGAAGACTGCCCGCAGTTTGAAAAAATCGCCGACAAACCAATTCTTTTTGCATTCGGCGGCGAAGGGGGAATCTCCCCAAACAGGAAAGCTGACCTCTCGACGATCATCGCGAAACGTGACCTTGAAATAGAGTTTACCGTCCCGCGTGGTCAGTTCTTCTTTTTTAGAAAGCAGCGCAAAGAGATCGGCCTCTTGACCGGGCGTCATTTCGGACAAGGGGACAATCGCCGCAGGCTTGGTCGGCATAGACTCGCTCGTAGATGGGAAAGGCGAAGCCAAAAACGCAGGCTCCGCATTTCCAGAGCATAGTCCAATGGGTCGCAAATTTCAACGTGGCGAAACTGGGAATAACACTCTGGTATTCGGGCGGCCTCGAACGGCTCGCTACCAATCGCTCAGAAATTCCAGGCGATCAATCATCGATTCACGCCCCAATTCACCAGCCGACGGATCAAGTCGCCAATGGGTCGTTGATTGGACACGATTTACCAACAGGCTTTGACGGTCCAGTCGAGCAGCGATTGGGCAGTTATCGAATCCCGCGACAATTGGGCGCGGATGAGATGCACTCGACATCAGCCGCCGCTCAACCAGCCCACCGGATCGGTCCAAATCGACGGTTCCGTATAGCGTGCGTCGTACACCGCTCTTTGAATTGGTCGGCGTTCATTGGTGCCACTGGTCGGTTGAACCGGATACGAGCGGGGCCGAGCGTTGCGAGCGGAAGAACTATTGTTCTCCCGCTGTGGTTCGACTTCTTCGCGAGCACCGGCACGGACAACTTGGTCGTCACGGTGGTTGGCACGGGCGGCTCGCTGCGAGTTGATCGCCGTGGCCGGAATAGGCCGCTGAGCGTAGCGCGGTTCAGGCACCGCTCGCGGCGCACGGGCAAGTTGTGCATCCTCGTTCACGCCTTGAGGCCCATTGCGACGACCGTTCTTGGCGTAGACTTCGCCGCCGTAAGGTTGCTGATAACTTGGTCCGGCATATCCGTTCCCAGCATAGTTGCCGCACGCATCGCACGCATCACAGCAAGAATCCTTGTCGCCCCAGTAGGTTTCTCCACAGGAGGGACAGCCCCATTCATGCGTGTCGTGATGGAACAGATTGACGAACCAATCCAGGCCGCAGTAGCCATTGCCGCAACCGCATTCATTGCAGCCACCCCCGCAACTCGTGCCAACGGAACCTCCTCCGCCACAGCTTTCGCAACCGTCACCGCAAGTATCGCATCCGCCGCAGGGACTCATTGAGGCGCAACCTTGCACGCCGGCCAACAGCAGCACCAACGCCAGGGCAATTTTCATAGTGTGGAACATCCTTGCTCCTCCGACAAATCTAAGACGAGGGATGAGATCAAACGAAAAGATTGAGGTTCCAGCACGCTCGGTGACGGATCGCCTCTGTCGTTCATATCGGCAGGAAAGTCGCCGAAATCGAGACAATCGGCAGATTCGGCACGAGCGTTGCTTAAAGCAATCGCTTCCCAAATTGCCGGATCGGTGCCATCTTCACAGGATTTCGGCTGGCAAGTATATTTGGAGTACGATTTTTGAACTCGATTCGTTCCATTGGCCGGTTCTCTGGCAAACTATTTCTCACGCATTCTCGCGCAAATTTTTTCCAATACGAAATGAGACTATGCCCACTCCTCTGCCCATCGTCGCCGTGAATCACGTCGGAATCACCACGCGGCGCGTGACCGAAAGTCGCACGTTTTATCGAGAGGTACTCGGTTTTCGTGAACTCTCGCGGCCGAACTTTGATTTCGACGGTGCTTGGCTGTATGGATACGGGATCATGATCCATGTGATTCACAATCCTAAAGTGGTTGATGGTGGGAACGAAATTTCCGGCCGAGTGCAGCACTTGGCTTTGACGGTCAACGATCTTGAGGGGGCGGAGAAGTTGCTCAATGAACATGGAATTCGTTATGTGAAGAGTGAAATTAAGGATCGGGCGATCAAACAAATTTTCTTTCACGACCCCGACGGCAACACGGTCGAAATCGCCGTCTATCCCCCCGTCCCGCCGTTCATTTGAATGGTGGATGGTCATCGCTGATTCGGATGAAGAGAAGCGTTCGGATCGACCTGTGCTTTAGTTTGTCAAACCGGAACCAGAGAACTGAGAGAACTTTGAAATGATTCACTTTGCAAGATCGTCGCATTTTGTTCTGCGACGGGCAAGTTTTGTGTTCGCACTGGCATTCGTCGTTGCGACGGTTGCGCCCCCAACATGCTCCGCAGAAGAGGTCATCGAAAAATATCCCGACGGCCAAAAGAAAATCGCCTACTCGACGAACGCGGCGGGCGAAAAGCAAGGACCGTGCGAAGAGTTTTATCCCGACGGCAAACGACAATCGCTGGCCTCGTATCTCAACGGCGCACTGCATGGCCCATATGTGAGCCATTACCCGAGCGGAAAGTTCCACGTCAAGTCGAACTATCAAAAGGGCGAACTTCACGGCAAGTTTCAAGAACTGGCCGAGGATGGAACGCCGGTCAAAGCGGCCAATTATCGGGCGGGAAAGCTGCACGGCGTCTATCAAGAGTTCGCCAAGAAAATCGCCGTCAAGGATGAGTTCTGGTCGGATGGAAAACTCTTGCTTCCAAAATCGCAAGCCCAGATTTCCACCGAATTGACCGCCATTTCCAAAGTCGCGATCACGACCGTCGGAGAATTTCCGGCGCAAGAAGGTCGCTGGAAAGGTCGGCTCGAAGATGCGGCCCAGCAAAAAGATCGTGAAGAAGGTGTTCGCAATCTCATGGGCTATCGTTATCTCTGCGACCTTCCTTATAAGGACATCACGTTGGATCGCACCTACATTGCCCACGTCGAAGCGGGCAGCGACATCCTCAAAGAAATTGGCAAGCTCGAACATACGCCTGCTAATCCAGGCTGGCCCGACGCTGAATATAAATTTGCCTACAAGGGGACGAGCAGTTCCAACATTCACTCAGGCGGAGGTCAAATGTCCTCGACCGTGCATGGATATATGGACGACTCCGACGACAACAATATCAAGGCCATTGGTCATCGTCGCTGGTGCCTCAATCCGGCGATGCTCAAGACCGGTTTCGGCCGCTCCGGAAGTTTCGGCGCGATGTGGTCGTTCGACGGCAGCCGCAAGGAAATTCCTGACTATGATTTTGTCGCCTTTCCGCCGAAGGGACTCATTCCAACAGTGAGTTTTCACGACAATTATGCTTGGAGCGTAACGGTCAATCCGAAAAAGTACCTGCAACCCAAACCGGACGCCGTCAAAGTAAAAGTTTTTCCTGCCCGTATCTCGTCGAAGACAGGCGATGTCGAAAAGCTGGGCAGTGCGCTGGAGACGAATTTTTTCAAAGTCGATACGGCCGGTTACGGCGTTGATAACTGCATTATCTTTCGGCCCAAGGGGGTGCAGGCCGCAGCGAACTCCGCTTATTGGGTAGAAATCAGTGGGCTAAAAACGAAGTCAGGCGAAGACGCCACGTTTGAATACTTCGTCGCCTTTTTCAAGTTGTGAGTACAGGCTGTTGGGAGAACGTGAACTCCATAAGCAGCACACACACCCACTAAGAGGCTATCCGGTAAGTTTCATCGGGGAATCAAGGGATCAGGCGGAGGCTTGGTAGTGAAACGCGACTCGCGATGCTGGCGGTGATAGCCGTCGTAGCATGAGGTGGATCGCCGTGATGCGAACCATCGACGCACTCGAATCGGT
>JAYUFG010000486.1:0-9622 GCA_043738845.1 Planctomycetaceae bacterium | reverse complement strand
CACATCCAGCGGATAATAGTCGGCGTTGTCGCGGCGCACAGTGTTAAAGCCGATCAGCAAACGGGGAGCCTCGAACTTGGACGTCATTTCTTGAATGGCGGGCCGCCTTACCGTCAACTCGGGCAGCGGCTTTCGCGGCGGAAGATCGGCCCTGGGGATCGAATCAAACAATGCTTTGATTTTGGCCAACGCTTGGTCAGGATCGAAACCGCCACAGATGACCATTGCGGCGTTGTTCGGATGATACCACTTGTCGTAATGGCTTTTGATAATCTCGGCGGTCGCGTCTTGGACATGCTTCGTTTGTCCAATGATCGGATGACCGTAAGGAGCTTGGTTCCCGAACAGATTGGGGAGGATCGCCTTTTGCTCGAGATCCCAGGGCATATCTTCGTTCTGCCGAAGCTCCTCAATCACGGCCCCTTTTTCTTGCTGAAATTCATGCTCGGCGTCGATTCGCAGATTGCGCATGCGGTCGGCTTCGACTTCGAGGGCTTGTTCCCAGCGGTCGGCGGCAAAGTCAAAATGAAAGATCGTGTGATCTTCGGCGGTGTAGGCATTATTCGCGCCGCCGTTGCGGAGCGTCATGTGGTCGATGTCGCCTGGCTTGATTTTTTCCGTTCCCTTGAACATCAGATGTTCGAGATAGTGCGACAGGCCGGTTTGATCGAGGTCTTCATCGGCGGAACCGACTTTATACGCGACCATTGTGGTCACGGTCGGCGCGCCGGGGATCGGTTTAAGATAGATTCGCAAACCGTTCGCGAGCGTTTCTTCCCGCACGCCGCCGTACAAAGAGACGGACGCTTTCAGGATCGGATCGAGTTCTTTGTCGGCTGGTGCAGAGGTTTGGTTGGCTGGTGGCGCAGGTGTTTGAATCGCTGGCCCAGGTTGTTGTGGCGTTGTTGACGGAGCAGCTATCCTGGGCGACGTTGCGACATTCGGTGGCGTTTTTTCTTCGAGTGCCAGGGTGGCGACCGTATTTTCTGTCGCGTTCGCGTTTTCGTTCACTTTGGTCGTGGGCGTGTTTGCACTCTTATACGGAACAGGTGCCACCGTCGGCGTCGTGTGTTCGCAGGCACTGAAAACGGTGAGCGAAAATAGCGAGCCGAACAAGCCGAAGACGAAATGGGGCACAGCAACAAATGGCAATTTCATGATCGTTATGGAACCTCAAATTCGAGTGGTGCGGAATTGCTCTCCGCGTCGGTGGAAAGTTTCAACGGGATCGTCCAGATTACACTTCCGAACTTGCATTCGCCGTCGGTACCCGCCTGACAATAGTTGTAATTCAAAGAGATTTTGAGTTCGTCGCTGCCCGCCGTTTCAATCGCGGGTAGAGCGATAGCGAACTCCGCGCTGGGCGGATCAACCTTGATCGGTTTCTTTAATCCTGCGCGATCAAGTGGACCTTTTTCGGCGACCGGCTCGGGATAATATCGCATCGGAGCGAGGGGATTGATTTTGAAGCCGGTCGGAAGTTTCAGCTTCACTGCGAATTGAATTTTTCCATCCTTCGCTTTCAACGTAACCGGAGCGACCTTCACTTCGGTCGCGTTGGGAAAGCTCGGCTTGTCGTCGGCGTTGGCGACAGCGGCCACGACCACAACTTCCGGTGCCTTGAGGCCCTTGATTTCGAGAGTGGTCACCTTGTTGTCGCGTTGTAAATCAATCGTGCGGATCAGATGGTTGTTCGTGTCGGCGATGAACAATTTGCCGCCTGCGTAAGACAGACCCGCCGGTTGATTGAATTGGGCAGGCTCGTCGCTGGGGGTAGGCTTTCCGTTTCCCGCAATTGTGCGGACCGATTCTTCCTTGGGGTTCAAAACCTTGACTTTGTTGTTGTAGGTGTCAGCAATGTAGATCAAACCGTCGTGATACGTCACGCCGAGACAATGCTGCAAACGGACTTCGTCCCCTTTGCCGTCCGTGTCGCCAAAGCGAAAGAGCCGCCCGCCCATTAGATTCGCGGTCCCGACAATCGTGGTGACATTCTCTTCTGCCTTAAAAGGAACGGCGCGAATGGAACTTCCTTCACTATCGGCGACAAAGAGTGTTGTTCCATCGCTGGTCAGACCGCTCGGTTGGGCGAAGCTGGCGAAGCCTCGCTCGTAAGGAATCGGATAGGTCGGCCCATCGACGATGTCCTCGCGTCCATTGCCCGCATAGACACCAATTTCACTTTCATCCAGAGGCATTTTCCAAATCTGGTGCGGCCCTGCCATGGCGATGTACAAATCGGTACCGTAAACCCATACGTCCCAAGGACTATTCAATGCGGTTTTTAGTGGCGGTGCGAAAAACCGGTCGGGCATTTCTCCTTCACCTTTACGAACGGCGTCGAGATCGAGTCCCGGCCATTCGCTGCGTGCCTGACGCCCGACGCCCGCGATGGTCACGACGGTTTTCTTGGTCAGGTCAATTTTTCGCAGCAAGTGATTTTCGGTATCGGCGACATAGAGCGTTTGATCTTTGAGGGCCATTCCCTGCGGATGATGAAATTGGGCGGTTGCAAAATCGCCGTCCTGTTTGCCGATGCTGCCGGAGCCAATCGTGGTCGCGTTCGTTCCGTCCAGATTGCACACGACGATTCGATTGTGATTGCTATCAGCGATGAACAGTCGGCTGCTGGCTTCGTCGGCGAGAATTTTCCCGGGAAATCGCAAGGGTGTTTGTTGTGCCTTCGCCGCCTCGAGGTCGAACTTGATCGGCGTGCGATTCATTAAGCCCTTACGTTCGTAGTAGGGAGTTTTATTCTTGATGAATTCGTCGAGAACTTCCCAGGGCGTCTCGGCACTTTGCATCACGACGACGTAGCCCTCTGGATCAATCACCGCGAGCGTGGGCCATGCCCGAACGCCGAAGCGGTCCCAGATTGCATGTTCCGCATCGTTCACGACGGGATGTTCAATCTCATAGCGAAGCACGGCCTCCTGAATTCGCTTCGAGTCTTGCTCGGCGTCGAATTTGGCCGAATGGACGCCGATCACGACGAGATCGTTCGGATGGGCTTTTTCTAGTTTGTTCAACTCGGGCAAGATGTGCATGCAGTTGATGCAGCAATAAGTCCAGAAGTCGAGCATGACCCATTTCCCCTTGAGGTCTTTCAGATCGACCGGGGACTTCGTATTCAACCAAGCGACTCCACCCTCCAGACTGGGTGCCAGAACGCGATGCTTAAACGGCGGGCCGTCCGACTCGTCGGGTTGATCCGGTTTTTCCGACGGGGCAACTTCGGGAGTTTTCTTGGTGTCGTCGGGTTGGGGATTGTCCGTTTTTGGATTGTTGGCCACGGGCGATTTTGCTGCCGTAGTAAATGTGGCGGATGTACCCGTGGCTTTGGTGACGTCGGTCGCGACTTGATTTCGGAGCGGGTCACGTTCTTTTTTTGATTCGGGGACTTCAGCCCGATTTGTGTTGATCGGGGGGGTAGGCGAATGATCACAACCGACCACGGCCAGAAGGGAAATCACGGTTAGGACGGAAAATATACCAACTGTCCAGATCGACCGATTACACTTGAGCATTCCCATAGGTGCCATGTGAGGACTCCAAGTTTGGGTCATAGGTAGGGATTGGACGGAGATTGACGATTAAGGCAACGCCATCGTATCCGAAAACTAGGCGACTAGAAAAGCCAGTCAAAACGTAGATATAAATTTGCCGGAAATTCGTGGTTTACCTAGAATTCCCGTTGGACAGTCTACGGAAAGAACGGTGTGGCGAAGGTGTCCCTATTTGCCGACAATTAGTCTATGCGTTTTCCCGAGATTGGGAAGCCGCTGAATGTGTAGACATTGAGCGTAACGTAGGCGGTCATCGTAATGGCCCCTTTTCGTTCGTTGGAACGGCGGAAAGCGGGAACATTTGGAAAAAACGCGAATTTTGGGTAGTTGACGTTGACTTTGCAGGGGTGATCGTCGTAGATTCACCTTTTGACTGGTCAATCGCCCAATTTTTGCAGAATTCCATGTGCTGGTTGGTGCGGCCGACGGTAGAATACACGGAGGTGTTAGCCTCCCGTCCGACCAGTTGCGTAATCCACTAGGGAGAATGAAGGCTGTGATGCGTCACCTGTTTGCTGGTTTATTCTGCTGTTTGTTCGTGGTTTCGTCGGCTTCCGCTCAGGAATGGGCCAAGAAGATGTTCACCGACACGAGCCACGACTTCGGAACCGTCGCCAAAGGGGCGAAAGCGGAGTTCCGTTTCAAATTTGAAAACAAGTACGTGGAAGATCTGCACGTTACCGGTTTTCGCTCGAGCTGCGGCTGCACCATTGTCGAGTGCCCCAAGACCTCTTTGAAAACTTTCGAGACCGGCGAGATCATCGCGACGTTTAACACCAGCGGTGCCTTCGCCGGGGCGCGTCATGCGACCTTGACCGTCACTTTCGATAAGCCATTTCATGCCGAGATTCAACTCAACATCACCGGCACAATTCGCAGCGATGTTTCGTTCCTGCCCGCGTTTGTCGATCTGGGCGAGACCAGTCGGGGCGAAGGCGTTCAGAAAAAAGTCACGGTCAATTACAACGGCGGTCGTTCCGACTGGAAAATCAAAGACGTCCTTTGCACCAATACGAATTTTGAAGTCGAGGTCAATCCGCTCGGCCGCAACGGCGGCAGTGCGACGTATGACTTGATCGTCCGCTTGAAGAAAGAAACTCCGACCGGTGCGATCAAGGATCAGCTTTTGATCGTGACCAGTGAAGGCAATGGAATTCAAGTTCCCGTCTCGGTTGAAGGAACCGTTTTGGCCGATGTGACGGTGAAGCCATCTTCGGTGTTTATGGGCATTGCCCAGACGGGTCAAACGTTGACGAAGCAAATCGTAGTGACGGCGAAGAAGCCGTTCATCGTGACCGATGTGCAATGCGACGATACCTGCTTCTCTTGCAAATTGCCGCAGGAAAAGAAGATGATGCACCTGATTCCGATCACTTACACCGCCGGAGAAACGGAAGGCAAGATCGCCAAGAAAATCCGCGTCACGACCGATATTAGTGACGAAGCGGCCGAGGTACTCATCAGTGCCCAGGTGACGAACCCCGTCACGACGGCGGCGACCGCTCAGGCCTCGCCCAATCCTCCGGCAACGTTGACGGGTGGGACCAACTTGCCAAAGTAGGTTAGTCTTTGGGCCTGACGTTTATCCACAACACTTTTAGGTTTGGTCCAAGATCGGTTTATCTTGACGCATCACGTTGTTTTTTGGACCCCGGCAGGGGTCGCAGCGATTAGCCGGTGGTTGAGCGCAGCGACACCACCGGTAACTATCGCTCGTATATTTTGCATCCCGGAGGGATGCCAGCTTACCACATCGATGTTCGGTTATCTTGCGATTCGCTGCGACCCCTCCGGGGTCGAACCTCGGAAACGCATCTCCTTCCGGTGGTGTCGCTGCGCTCAACCACCGGCTAATGGCTATCATCCCTTCGGGATGGAAAACTTGTGTATGAATGACAGTCTTTGGGCCGTTTGACAACAACCCATCAAGCCGCAGCTTTTTCCGCTGCGGCTTTTTTATTGGCCAAAAAGGCGTGCAGTAGCAACATACCTGCCCCGCAGACGAGCAGGCTATCCGCCAGATTGAAGATCGGAAAATTGATCGTGCGGAAGTAGAGCCAATCGCGGACGGCGTAGACCGGCTCGTCCGCATGATGACTGCGGTAGCCCTCGATTTTCCACGTTAGTCCGTGCATTCCCAATCGGTCGTATAAGTTGCCGAAGATTCCGGCCATCACACAGCCCAGAGCAATCGTGAGTACCCAATCGCGGGCGGCTCCCAGGAAGAAGAGCCAGTAGACGATCCCGATGGCGGCCAGACCGGATAAGGCGGCAAAGAGCCAGCTTCCCCCTTGGCCGATTCCGAACAGGGCACCTTCATTCAGATTGGTCGTGAAGGAGAAATGCTGCGGAATGATGGCGATGTCGTTTTTCGCGGCTTGTTCGGTGCCGGGAAATCCGACCGTGGCAAAGATCCAACTCTTCGTGCCCAGATCGATCCCACAGCCGATAATTGCAATCGCCAAGAACACGATCAGGCGATTTTTGGGTACCGATATCATGGAAAAGATTCCGTCGCTGGAAATGGAATGTCGTGCATTCGACTGTACACTTGAACGAAGTTTCTGCTTGCCCATTAAAACGAAAAAGACCGCTGGGAGGCAATCCCAACGGCCCGGAAAATCGTTTGAAATTTATTTAAGCGGCCCATCAACCGCTGCGACACGGGACTACAACAGCACTTTTTAGCGAGACAACTTCTCCGCACACTTGACGCAATGCGGTGTGTAAGGAATGGCCTGCAAGCGCAGCTTCGGGATTTTCCCTTCGCATTCTTCGCAGGCACCGAACGATCCCTCGTCCATTCGCAAGAGGGCGTGTTCAATCGCCGAGAGTGTGTCCTCTTCGTTCTCCATTAAGCTCAAAGTGAACTCTTGCTCAAAATTGTCGCTGCCGATGTCTGCCATGTGGATGGGCATACTCGACAGATCACCGTTAGCTTCTGATCGTGTCTTATGCAGTGCCGAATCCGCCATCTGCCGCACATCGCCGCGCAGTCGTGCCCGCAGGGCCAACAGCACTTGTTTGTACGGCTTCATCTCAGCCTTCTTCATCAGAGTAGACTCCCGCAAACCGGTTGAAAAACAAACGCCAGAGACAGACTCGTTATTCTACGCAGGGCAAACAGGGCTGTCAAACGCGGCAATTTGCGGGGTGGCCAATCGTGAACCGGTGAACCGAGTCGTGACTGGGTAAAAAGAACCGGCAATGCCTCGTGTCGCCGCAAAACGGGGATGGCGGGTGCATCAAAAACAAAAACCCCTGCGGGAGAGAGTCTCTCCGCAGGGGTTTTATTGCTCTTCAAGTTCGATTGCAAAGTGAATGCAATCGCTTCGCTGCTGATATGGTCAGTCGAAACTAGATGGGCTTAACATTTTCGGCGCAAGGGCCTTTGGGACCACGGCCTTCCGTGAAGGAGACCCGTTGGCCTTCTTGCAGATCGTCGTAGCTTGCGCCTTCGACGCTCTTGGAATGGAAGAACAGATCCTTACCACTTCCAACATTGATAAAACCAAAACCCTTGTCCGTCAATTTCTTGATCGTGCCTTCAGCCATTGTAACGCTTCCTGAGTAACTGTGTGGAGGGAGGCCGCCCGACAAACCATTGCCGGTAAGCCACCATCCTTGATTGATAGCAGTGTAGCGAGTTGGGGGTAAGTATGCAAATGGATTGTGAGAATAGGTGAGGTCGTGAGTGAAAAGTCGGGGTGAAGAGTACCCCCAGGACACCGCAGAGGGTGAAAATGCCGGGAAAGACGGCGAACCGCAGCGAATGGCCCCCAAAATGGCCACGACCAAAGAAAACCGCAACTACAACCGTTTAGCCGCGCAGCGCAGCATGAAGTTGCCCAGCAAGACTTTACGGAAATCGCCGCCATCGAGCCATTTTGCAACTACGTCCCCGTCACTTCGGGCAACGGTTCGACGGGCATTTTTGGCTTGGCGGGCCGTTTGAAACTACGCTTTTGGGGCGAAATCAGGCCCGTCACCCGGGCAAAATTCGCCCGCACGTAGTCATCGGCCGCATCGAGGGTGTCGAATGGTTTGGCGTTGTTAAGTTCGGCCGACCAGTTCTCACCGGTCCAAACCTCATAATTTCCGGAGGGACGCCCTTTCGGTGCCCGATTCGTCGGAGCGTCGGCCGCATTGCAATCCGAGCTAATGACGTATTCTGCGCCCTGTTTGCGGGTCATAATTCCCATGAAATCCTCGATTCGGTTGGTGCCAACATCTTATTATCGGCATTTTCCCCGTAAAAGGCAAATGAATTTGTGCGGCAAACGACAATATGTTCCCCGTGTGCCGTTATCTCCGCAATTCCGGACTTCATTCCCCCTCTGCCCACACTCGCAGATCTCCTTCTTCGTCGATCTCGACGTGAATCACATTCGGTCGGCAGCAGACGGGACAGTCCTCGACGTATTCTTGTCGTTCGCCCCCCGACAGATCGACCGGAACGACGATTTCCTCGCCGCAGGCATTGCAAACATAGGTGGCTTCGTCGTGCATGGGGATTCTTTGCTAGAGATGATCGAGGAGTTGGTCGTAAATCTACCATTTTCAAATTGGCTGCGATAGAATCGGGGAAGTTCCCCCGCAATCCCACCAATTCCGTTTCGACATAGTGAGCCGTCTGTTTCCACAAACAAAACAACCTGCTTATGCCCAACGCCGATTTGTCTCACGAGCATCAACCGGTCAGTCAACTCTTTCGTTCGCCGCAGGGACGTGACGAATGGGAACAGTATCGGTTGAGCGACGATCAAGTTGCTTTTTTTCACGAGAACGGTTTTCTATCCGGCGTGAAAATTCTCGAAGACGATCAAATCAACACGTTGCGCGAGCAGTTGGTCGGCCTGATGAATCCGAAGTCGCCCGGTCACGAACTGTTTTACGAGTTTCATTCCAACGAGTCGATTGATCCGGCCCGGGTATTGTTTCACGCGCTGGGAGCGTGGCGAGTTGCCCCGGCCTTTCACGACATTTTGTGGCATCCCGCGTTTGTCGTGCCCGCCTCGCAGTTGCTCGGCGGCTCGGTCCGCTTTTGGCACGATCAATTATTTTGCAAACCGGCGAAGCACGGCGGCTTGGTCGCGTGGCATCAGGATTATTCGTACTGGACCCGCACGCAGCCGATGGCCCATCTCACGTGTTGGATCGGTCTCGATGAGAGTCGCAAAGATAACGGTTGCGTCCACTACATCCCCGGAAGTCATCGCTGGCCGCTGCTGCCCGTCACGGGTTTGGCGGGTGACATGCAGGCGATTCGAGAAGTCCTTGACGACAAACAGTGGGCACAATTCAACGCACCGTTCGCGGCGGAGTTACCGGTTGGCTATGCGAGCTTTCATCACCCGTTGACTGTGCATGGCTCGTACGCGAACAGCACCGATCGCCCGCGACGGGCGACGGTCGTCAACGTCGTTCGCGACGGAGTCTGTTCGCAATCAGCCGAGCCGCTCTTGAACGGCGTCCCTCCCGTCCCGCCGGGACAACCGCTGGGCGGACAGTTTTTCCCGCTGTTGTATTCGGCAAATGTTTAGCCGCGACGCGGAGCGGAGCGTGGACAACGAACTTGTACAAGCGGCGTCTCGCCGCTTGCTGACGCGGCGAGACGCCGCGTCTACAAGGTACGCACAGGTGCGTACCCTACGAACTACGAATTCGTCACAAATATCACCCCATCATTTTCAGATACTCACCCAACGCAGCTTGCCAACTTGGCATCGGCCGTCCGCCGAGGGTGTGATATTTATTTGTGTCGAGCAGACTGAAACTCGGTCGCGGGGCTTTCGCTCCGTATTCTGCGGTCGAAATGCGGTCGAGCGTCACGTGGAGCCCCGCCTGTCGAAAAATTTCTCCCGCGAAATCGTACCACGTCGTCGCGCCCGAATTGACAACGTGATAAACTCCGTAGGATGTTGTTTGCAGCAGAAACAAACAGGCCGCGGCGACATGCGGGACGTAACTCGGTGTGCAATGTTGATCGTCCACGACTCGCAGACTGTCCCGCTCGCGGCCGAGGCGAAGCATCGTATCGACGAAGTTGCTTTGCA
>JAYUFG010000485.1:0-9633 GCA_043738845.1 Planctomycetaceae bacterium | reverse complement strand
CGCCCGGTTGCACGATTTCAAATTTGTCTTGGAGACCGGCCACGATCTTGTCTCGCTTTTTGCGATATTCATCAATGTGCGGCTGCATATCGACATCGAGCGCGGCGGCGGCCGACCATTGGAACGGTTGCGGGGCACAGACGAACGTGTACTGTTGCAGCTTAATCATCTCGTTGATAATTTCCGCCGGGCCGTGAACGTAACCCAATCGCCAGCCCGTCATTCCATACGATTTGGAAAAACCGTCGATCACAATCGTGTTTGTATTGAACTTGGTGGGCGACACAAACGGCCGGTCGTAACAGAACAGGCGATAAATTTCGTCGCTGACGAGGGCCACATTCTTTTCCGCCGCCAACTCGGCCAGCCCGCGAATCTCCGCCTCGTTCGTCGTCACGCCGGTCGGGTTGGCGGGACTATTGAACAAAATGAGTTTCGTTCGCGGCGTGATCGCGTTACGAACCTTGTTCAGGTCGATGCGAAAATCTGGATACGTGTCGATCAAGACCGGTGTCCCGCCGACCAATTTCACGAGCGGGTCGTACATCACAAAGAACGGGTCGAAGATGATGACCTCGTCGCCCGGGTTGACGAGCGTCATCACGGCCAGGACGAGTCCTCCACTGGTGCCGCTGGAAACAAACAACCGCCGGTCCGCGTGGTGATATTCTTGATCGACCATTGCTTGCAGTTTTTCCCGCAGGACGGGCATTCCCTGTGTCACGGCGTAACCATTTTTGCGACTTTGGATCGCCTCGACGGCGGCCTGTCGAGCAGCGTCGGGGACGTCAAAGTCGGGCTGACCAATTGACAGATTGACGGGGTTCTTCATCTTCGCGGCCAATTCAAACACTTTGCGAATGCCAGAACTGTCAAAGGCCAGGGCGCGGGAGGCGATCCAAGGATGAGGCATGAGAGAAAATTATGAATGAGGAACGATGAAGGATGAATGAAGGAGAGGGATCGGTACAGTTTACACTTGAAACACGCCGAGGCGAAATGGCTCTTGCTCGGCGTGGCGCGTGGCGAGGGTCAGGGCGGTGATGAGTTCGGGCCGGGTTTCGGCCGGGTCGATGATGCGGTCGATCCAGCCGCGAGCAGCCGCGTAACGAACGTCCATCTGTCGCTCGTAGTTGGCAGTGATCGTTTCCCGCAGCTTGGCCAGTTCGGCCGCATCAATCGCGTGACCTTGGCGTTCGAGACTCTTGACCGTGATGTCGAGGAGCGTCGAAGTCGCCTGTTCGGCACCCATCACGGCGCAGCGGGCGGCTGGCCACGCCAAGATAAACCGTGGATCGAACGCCTTGCCACACAATGCATAGTTGCCCGCCCCAAACGAACCGCCGGTCATCACGGTAATTTTTGGAACGCGGCTGTTGCTGACCGCACTGACGAGCTTCGCACCGGCCTTGATGATGCCCGCGTGTTCGCTGTCACGCCCGACCATAAAACCATTCACGTCTTGCAGGAAAATGAGGGGGAGCCAATCTTGATTGCAGTTCATCACGAAGCGGGCGGCCTTCTCGGCACTGTCCACATACAGCACGCCGCCAAATTGCAGAGGCCCTTCGGCTGGTTTCACGCGGTGATGTTGATTCGCAACGATCCCAACGGGAAAGCCGCCAATTCTCGCCGTGCCACAAACGACGGTCGCGCCATACTCGGCTTTGTACTCGTCGAAACTGTTCGCATCGACGACGCTCGAGAGAACATCGCGAATTTCATAATCGTGATGCGGATCGGCCGGAATGATATTGAATATCTCTTGGCCGGAACGAGCCGGTTCAACGGCCGGAAATCGAGCGAAGGGCAAAGCCGGTTGTTCAGCGTCAGGCGGTTTTGCTTGCAACAAATGGCGAATTTTTTCGAGACACGTCTCATCGGTCGGTTCGCGATAATCGATCGTACCACTAATCCGCGCGTGCATCGCCGCACCGCCGAGTTCTTCATGCGAGACTTCCTGGCCAATTGCACTTTTCACAAGTGCGGGACCGGCCAAGTACAAACCAGAACCTTCGGTCATCAGAAGTTTGTCACACAAGACGGGCAAGTACCCACCCCCCGCGACACAATTCCCCATGATCGCGGCGATCTGTCCGACGCCCGCCGCCGAGAGTACGGCATTATTGCGAAAGATGCGTCCGAAGTCGTCCACGTCGGGAAAGACATCCTCTTGCAGCGGTAAAAACACGCCCGCCGAATCGACGAGATAGATCAGCGGCAGTCGATTTTGCCACGCGATCTTTTGTGCCCTCAAAACTTTTTTTGCGGTCATCGGAAAGAACGCGCCGGCCTTCACGGTTGCATCGTTGGCAATGATGAGATGCTTACGACCAGCGACAACGCCGACTCCGCAGACGACGCCCGCAGCGGGCGCGCCGGCGAACTCTGCATACATTTGCCACGCTGCCCACAGACTGATTTCCCAAAAAGAAGTGCCTGGATCAATGAGCCGGGCAATTCGCTCTCGTGCTGTGAGCCGTTTTTTGGCGTGCTGGCGTTCGATGGCCGCCGTTCCGCCGCCGAGCATTGTTGTCACTTCTTCTTCACGCAATAGATCGAGCCGCCGCCGCAAAGTCACGACTTCCGATTTCTTGGTTTGTGCCATCCCGGTTCTCGATTCTTAAGTGACCTTGTTTTGCGCTGAGTGTCGCCGTTTAG
This sequence comes from Planctomycetaceae bacterium, assembly GCA_043738845.1. Classification (GTDB taxonomy): domain Bacteria; phylum Planctomycetota; class Planctomycetia; order Pirellulales; family DASRSE01; genus DASRSE01. The sequence goes on along the minus strand of JAYUFG010000485.1, from coordinate 6,972 downwards.
CAGCGGAACGTGGTCTCGCCTACTCTCGCTAATCATTAAACTCTCTACGTTCGCGGGTGCTTCCTAAAAAACTCCCACAACAAATCGTTCGCCGAGATATTTTGTGTACAAGGGCCGAGAAACGCAACCCGTGGCGGGAGTCCCGGCCAGGTATGCCCACCGTTTTCAATCACGTACAGCACAATTTCTGATCCCGACCGGCCGGGACCGTACACCTGTTTCACGACCGGCATATTGTCATTGTGCAACATGGGAAGGCGTTCGACGGTCGGCTCAACGGGACAACCATTCGCGACGCACCAATTCCTGATCGTTGTGGCGACCGATTGTTTGTAGACCTTGGCGATGCTCCGCGTGCCGATGCCTCCTTCAAACGGTGCCGATTCGTCGGCCGTCCCGTGAAAGTGAATGATGGGCACAGGTTGCGCGGGACTGCACGTGGCCATCGCCATGGGTCCAGCAATCGCGGCAATCGCGGCGATCCGGTGCGACAATTCCGAAGCCAAGCGATACGCCAACATCGCCCCGTTCGACATGCCTGCCGCGAAAACTCGCCGCAAGTCGATGTTCGCCTCGCGGGCCAACTGGTCAATGACCTGACTGACGAAGCCGACATCATCGACTTCGTTCCACATGGCATATCCGCAGCAGGTTCCGGCGTTCCAGGTGAACAGATGTTCGCGGCGTCCCGTGCCGTTGGGATAAACGACGATAAAACTTGAAGTGTCCGCCGTGGCATTTAAACCGCAAAAACGGACCATCGCGGCGGCATCGGTCGCCCCGCCATGAAACGCGAACACGACGGGCCACGGTTGCGACCCGTCATACGTGGCCGGGACATGGATCAAGTACGACCGCTCACGGTTCTCATGGAACAGCGTGCGGCGATGATCGCCCGGCGTCAAAGGAAGGATCGGTTCAGAGGACATATTGGATTATACAAACGATTTTAAGTTAGTTGGTTTACTCATGCACTGTTTAGAACTTTGGCAATTGCACAAGCATTCCTAATCCGGCTGCTGCCAGCACCAAAATTGGCTCGGGAAGTTTTTTGAATTTTAATAAAAGTCCGACGCTGACGATGGCGACGGCCAGCTTGAAAACATTCGGCGTCCAACTGTCGGGAAAAATCGTGTCACCCGCCATGACGACGACTGCACCAATAATCGCCCCAACGGCCGCCGCGGTCACGCCGTCCACAAACGCCACAATCGCTGGCCGCTTCCCATATTTGCGGAAGTAAGGAGCCGGGACAATGGTGAAAAAATAGCACGGCAAAAACGTCCCCAGGGCGGCGACCAACGCGCCCGGAAAACCGGCCACATAATAGCCGATGAATCCCGCCGTGATCACGACGGGGCCGGGCGTAATCATTGCGACGGCAACCGCATCCAGAAACTGGGCCTTGTCCATCCAGTGATATTCCTCGACGACGCCGCTTCGCAAAAAAGGGACAATCGCCAGACCACTGCCAAAGACGAACGCGCCCGCCTTGGTGAAGAACAACGCCAGTTTCCACAACGTGCCGCTGGTGTCTCCCCCGGTCGCACTGGGGAGAAATAACCCGATGGGAAACAAGAGCGACATCGCCGCATTGCGATTGATTTTCGGTCGCAACCGCACCAGCCAGACGAGTATGCCCGCCACGAGAAATAGCACGACGTACTCGGATCGTGTGACGAAGGTCACGCTCGCGCTGACTAGGGCGATTGCCGCCAAGAGCCAATCGGTGCCGATGGTTTTCTTCGCCAGCTTATAGGCACTGAGTGAAATGATGCCAATCACGCAGGCCCCAACGCCGTAAAATGCGGCCTGCATCCAGCCCATGCTGTCGTAGTAATTTTTATACGCCCAACCCAAGGCGACGACCATTAAGAACGACGGCAGGATGAACGCAAATCCGATTACGGTCGCACCCAGTACACCGTAATGAACGTAGCCGAGATAGATGGCCAATTGGGCCGCCAAAGGGCCGGGCATCAATTGTGCAAGGGTCAGCCCCTCTTTGTACTCGGCCTCGGAAATCCATTTCCGCTGCTCGACCAGGTCGCGGTGCATGTAGCCGACCAAGGCGACGGGGCCGCCAAAGCCCGTCGCTCCCAGGCGCAACGCATACTGGCAGAGTTGACGGAGCGAATACGAAGGGAAAGCAGGTTTGTCGAGCGTTTCATTTCCATCCGTGACACGCGACATGTCGTCCATACGCTGCGTCCTAGAAATCGTTCAATTTGTCTTGTGCGATGAGTAGATTCGTAGATTGCCAACGGTGGTCACAAAAAAATGTCCTGGGGTTACTTGTCCTTGCCGTTGGCGGTTGGATCAATGGCAATGAGTTGCCGAACAAGTTCCAATTCTCGTTTGCTATCAACGGCGAGTTCTTCGGCAGTCTTTTTGGCGTCTGGATCAAGAGGGTGTACGCCGTCCAAAGTAAACTCGCGTGAATTGGCCGTCACAACTTTCTTTGCGAGATCTCGTAAGCTGTCCGAGATCGGGGCCACGCTCCCGTCGGGCAGAACCACATTGTATAACGACGTGGAACTATCGACGCGGATGGGAAGTTTGCCACAAAAGAATTTCCACGTCCGCAAATTGGCGGGCAGGTCGAGCGTGTATTGATTGGTTTCAAAACGACTGGGCACAAAAAAACGGATTTCTTGTTTGAACGTCCGCATTCCGTAAGCGGCACCCGACGGAACCGTTTCATCGGCTAACTTCAGCCGCAGAAAATAGTGTCTTAACCCTTCTTCGCCTCCCAGTTCGCTCCAGGTTGTGAGTAGAACCAGAGCATCGTCAAACTCGGGGATTCGGGTGAAACGAATTTCCACACGGCCCGGATCAGGGCGCCGCGTTAACATGAACCCCACCAGAACCAACATCAGGGCACCAATCACGCCCATCGCAACCAGAAAAGAATTGCTGTGTTTGGTCGCGCCGCCCTCGGGCAGGCCATCCCCAGGGGGTGGTTGATCCATCGCGTTGCTCCAAAGTGTGATAAGTGACCCGCCCCGACCCGGTTCCCGGCTGGGACGGTGGCGTGCAAAATGCCAACGGGGTATGTTCCAGGGGTGCCTTTCGCCCGTTGCATGGCCCTTCATTATAACACGGAACGGTACCGAACGAAAATGCTGGTTAAGCCGTGAATTGGCTCGTTCATTTTTGCCAAATTGGGCGAGAATCGAAGTGCCACGCTCCGCTGCGCGTCGCGGTTAAACAGCCGATATTGGGGCAAAAGTCACACGATTTCCTTAATCACTTCGCCACCGTCCACCAGTTTCAAGGGTCGATTGTCGGGCGTCGTGTATTCTTCGCGGGGGTTCATTCCCAGCAGGTGACAGAACGTTACGAAGAGGTCTTGTACGCCAATCGGACGGTCGGTTACATGAACGCCGTCCTTGTCCGTCGCACCGATGACTTGGCCCATCTTCACGCCACAACCCGACATGCCGACGACCCAACCCTCGGCATAATGATCGCGACCGCCGTCCGGTTTGAACTTGGGCGTGCGGCCGAATTCGCCCATCCAAACGACGAGTGTGTTTTCCAACATGCCCCGCTCGGCCAGATCAACGAGCAACGCTGCGTAACCGGGATCGGTCTCGGCGGCGAGGGCCGGATTTTCCTTGAACCCGTTTTTGTGCGTGTCCCAACCTTGATCGTTGAGGCTGCCCGTGCTGAACACCTCGATAAAGCTGACACCATGCTCCACTAGCCGCCGGGCGAGTAAACAACCTTGGCCAAACGAACTACGGCCATAGGCGTCGCGAAGTTTCTCTGGCTCTTGCGTCAAATCAAACGCCGAGAGTCGCGGACTAAGCACAAATTTCTCCGTCCGGCGATAAATCTCTTTCTTCTCGCCGACAGCTTCATCCCCGCCCCGACCGGCAAATTCCGCATCGAGTTTTTCGCTGAGCGCGATCCGCCGTTGCAAAACTTCCGGTGCGACCATCATTCGCACGTCGGGCGGCAACTTGCCTGGCTCGTCGATCTTGAATGAAGCGTACTTAATACCCAGCACACCTTGATCTACGTCGCGGGTGGCGATCCGCGGTTTGCCCACGCGCACGAACGCCGGGAGTTCATAATTCGGGTCTTCAACATGTCGCGCGACGACGGAGCCGAAGGTCGGATAACGAACGGCGGGTGAAACGGCGTAACCCGTTCGCACGAGCTTAATCGCGCGAGCATGATCGGCTTCGCCCGTCTTCATCGAGCGACTGAGAGCGATCTTGTCGGCGACCTCTGCGGTTTTGGGCCAGTGTTCGTCGAATTGCACGCCGGGAAGTTTGGTCGAGATTGCCTTCGACGGACCTTGGTTTTCGGAGTCGGGCTTCGGATTGAAGGTTTCAAACTGACTTGGTGCCCCGTCCATCCACAACAGGATCATCGACTTGCCCCGCTTGCGGAGTTCGTCCGCCCGAGCAATGACCAAGTCTCGCCAGCCGAGTTGTGTGACTCCCGCAACACCGGTTGCTAGACCGATCTGTTTGAGAAACGCTCGACGGCCAACAACGCCGTCACGAGTGATGCGAGCATTGAGGATGGTGTGTGGCATGGAATTCGGTTTGATAAAGGGTGGGCTGCTAAATTACACGCGACATCTTGCATCGTTTTTCGAACTCAAGCGGCAACATGCCGCATGTACTTTGAGGAGCCAAAATCTTATTACGGCTTCGTCGTGAACTCAGTCCCGTTGACCAAGCTCCACAACACATCTTCAAACGCTGCCCCGCGATCCTTTATCTGGGTCACATGTTCCAGCGCGATTTCCGATTCTTTCTCACTTGGCTTACGCGCAAGAACTCGCTCGAACAGTTTAGCGATCACCGCGCGGTCATCACTTTCAGACGTCAGAAGCTTGGCAAGCAATGTCCCGCTGTCAGGTTTGGCATTGATCTGCGCCTGCAATTGTTGATTGTTCATCAGCCACATTGCCTGCGCCATCGTTCGCGAAATCATCTCCGGCGGAAAAGACGGATCGAAATCAAAGGCGTCCACCACAAGGTCGCGAGTGCTTTTCGGCGGCGGTGGAAAGCGAACGGCCCCGGTCGCGGCCATTTTCGGCGGCGTAAAATTAGGCAGATCAATCGCTGTCGTCAGCGAAGCAAAGACCTCGTCCCCCCGCAACTTGGCCGTTTTCGCCGCAGCGAATTGAATCTTCTTCATCTCGTCCTGCGAAGGAAGTTGCCGTTGATAGGCGCGACTGTTCAGAATCAGGCGATACAAATCTTTGATATCGTTTTCCGTCGCCGTGAAATGATCGGCCACGGCTTGATGGACATCACCCAACAGATGTTCTTGCAACTCGCCAATGTTATCGACCGGCTCGCAAAACCCGCGACCCATCAACCGTGCCCAAACGCGATTCGTAAACGCTTTGTCGAACCAAGGATTGTCGGGATGCGTGACCCAGTGGGCCAAGGCCGCGCGACGCTCGGCGTCACTCACACCGGGGACCACAATGTCGCCCGTCAGCACAACCGGCTCCATCACCTTGCCCGTCTTCGGATTCTTTTGTTCGCCTTTGTCGTTCTCCAAAAGTTGCGCGCCGAGGCTTTCATTCTGCGGCATCTTCGTTTTTCCCCGGGCGAAAAACGCGGCCATCTGATGGAACTGCACCTGCTTCCAATTGTCGAACGGATGATCGTGACACTCCGCACAATGAATCTGGATCGAGAGAAAAATCCGCGTCGTTTCGCCCGCCAAATTCACCGCGTTCGATTGGTGATAGGCAACGAACGTTGCCGCCGGATTGTCCTTGACCGTTCCTGTCGCGGTCAACATGTTGGTCACAATCGTGTGCCACGGCGTTCCGGCGTTCAGTTCTTTGGCCAGCCACTCCTTGAGCGGCGTGTACGTCATAAAGGTCAACTCGGGTGGCTGCACGCGGTGCGAAATCACATCCGACCAATAGTTGGCCCAATTGCGGCCAAAATCGTCGCTCGACAACAACCGGTCAATCGTTTGCGAACGCTTGTCGGCCGCTTTTTCCGCAATGAAAGCACTCAGTTCCCCCGCTGTCGGCTGACGACCGATCAGGTCGAGTGTGACGCGACGGAGAAACTGTTCGTCGCTTGTCAGTTCTGCTTGCGGCTGACCCTTCAGTTCTTTGTCCAGGAGTGCATCGAGATCGGCCGAGGTAATTTTCTTGACCGGATGTTTCGGAACATGTGCTTCCGTGGTTGGTGGTTTAATTTCCGACGACGGTATTACGGAAGCGACTTGCAGAGGGTCTTTTTTGGTCGCGTCCTTTTTTGTAACGCCGGACGGCTTAATCTCTGGCAATACCGACTTGTTCGTCTTCAGTGCGTCGGCGAGCGGTTCGCCCGCTAATTTGTTCGGGCCAAGTGCCACGTCTTCGGCGGCGGGCAAAAACTGCACTGCGTCGGCGATGACATGCCCGTTGGTCTCCGTATTGGAAATCTCTAACACAGCTTTTTTGTCTGCAGAGAACCTGAACACACCCAGCGACATGAAAGGATTTTCCTTGCTGAGTGGGCGGCGTTGATTGAGCGTGAGCGATTGCTCGCCGTCAGCGGTCGTGATTTTGATCGGGACGTTGCTCGCCCGTGTCGCACCGGTCGTGTAGGAAACGGAGACTTGATAGTTGCCTGACTTCGGCAACTCGGCCGTGTATCGGGCGGTCTTGGTACCTTTGTCTTTGTTCTCGTCGTGGAGATAACCTTCTCCGATGTACGGCGCGACGTGCGTCGAGTGCGACCAAGTGCCCGTGACTTCGGCTTGCGTGTCATCGACAATCACGCCGGGCAAAGATTTTGGGTCGAGCGACAACTGCGGCCCGGCGATAGCATTGCGTAGCAGCACCGTTCCCATGAGATAAACAACGCCAGCTACAATGCAAACGCGACGCATGAAGATAAACTCCGGCGAGATGGGAAGGCGAAATCGTCATTCAGCCAAGGCGGGATGGACGAGCCTTCAACCCTGCGCTGGAAAGCACGCCGCAGTTACGTA
>JAYUFG010000484.1:0-3656 GCA_043738845.1 Planctomycetaceae bacterium | reverse complement strand
CCGACGTTCGCCAAGGTGGAACGCTCGCCTATATGTCGCCGGAGCATTTGGTCGAATTGCGAAACGACGTTACGGCGGTCGAGTCCTGCACGACGACTCGTTCGGATGTGTTTTCGCTGGGTATCGTCGTCTATCAAATGCTCACCGGGAAAATGCCGTTCGGAAATCCGCCGCAAGCTGTGGATCGGAATCAGCTTTGTAGCGAACTGATTGAACGACAGAAAACGCCACCAAGTTCATTGCGCCAATTCAACTGCGATGTTGACCGTGACCTCGATCAACTCGTCCAGGCGTGTTTGTCGATGGACGAATCTCAACGTCCGTCCGCCCAACAACTGGCCGATGCCCTGCGGCGGTTCTTTAGCGGCACTCGACGGGCGCGACGCAGTCTGACCAAGCATCGAATGGCCCTTCGGCTGGCCGTCTTAACTTCAATCGTGGTCGCAACGTCAATCGCATGCGTGATTTCCCAACTCGCTCCGTTCGCGGTACGTGAGGTACAGGCTATTCAAAAAATGATAGCGGCTGGCGACTTCAAAGCGGCCTCAGCTCGCGCTCAAGCCGTTCTTGATGTCGAACCGCAAAACACCAAGGCCATGTTCTTGCGAGGCCGTGCGGAGCAGTCAATGGGCGCGTATCAACGTGCGTTTGACTTCTATTGCCAAGCCAATGAGGCACAACCAAGTGGTGAGCTATTCGCCGTGCAAGGTTACTGTGCCAGCCGGTGCGGTCGCCACCGCGCTGGCATCGCGTTGTTTTTGCAGGCGGTGGAAATGGGATTTGCTCCGGCGGAAGTCTGGAACGACCTGGGTTATTGTAGTATTCAACTCGGCGAACACGACCAAGCGATTGAGTACTTAAATCGAGCGATTGAACAACGTAACGATCTTGCCGCCGCTTACTACAATCGAGCGTTGTCTGCGCGGCTTTTCGCCAAAACGGAAAACCACCCCATCGCAATCGGCGCAAAGCAAGACATTGAAACGGCGATCCGATTAGGGCATTCGTCCGCTGAAGGTTACTGTAATGCCGCCATCATCTGCCTATCTGTTGATTCCCAAGATACCGTTACTCATGAGTTAGCACGAACGTATTTGAACCACGCAATTGAGCTTGGGCTACCAAACGACGCCTGGGCCAACAATCCGAAACTTGCCAATCTCGCGCCAGCAATGCCAGCCTCGGCAACGACAAGACAAATGCCCCAACCCGACGACGACTTGCTGGACCCAATTTCTGTGGATATCTCGGCATTCTGCCGATAAAAGACGTTCTCTTGTACGTCGTTAGATTTCTCAAAATAGTGCGGTTCTCTACGAATTTGGCATTTTACCTGTCCTTTTTCTAGCTGGGTTCGCAACTGTTACCAGAGTTGGCCCCCGGCGGTCGCCAAAACGGCACTCTTTCACCCTCCATCCGGCAGGGTGAGTAATATTCTAAATAGGCATTGTTGGCTATTTGTTTCATTGTATTTCGGGCGACGGAAGGTAGATCACCGCATGTTTCAGTATTTTTTTTCCCGAGGGAAGAGGACCCCGCATAACCGCCGAAAATCTCAAACGGCCATCCGCCGTCGAGCCAACCGCCCCGTCGGTATTCAACAGCTTGAACCGCGCTACGCATTGAGCGGCGACACCGGCACACCGCCGGTTATTTCTGGATTTGTTGGGATCGAGGATTGGGGGCACGTCTGGGAATTTAAGGGACATGTAACTGCGGATGATCCTTCCAATTTAACGATCACGTTTGGTGGTGTTTTGACAAAGTATCACATGACAACGACGACCAACGCTCAGGGGAACTTTGATTATGCGAAGGTTCTCTTGCAATTGGTCGGCGGGACAGTTACGGCAGAGACGGTTGACCACCAGGGCCAAGCCTCAAATGCCGCCGAAACGGTAATACGGTCAACCGTTCGTCGTCTTCAGATGGACGGAAACAACGTCGTCCCGATCAGCGGTTCCGTTGATGACAATGGGGTCGAAACGGAGAACTTCTCATTTGGCACAAATAGCTTTGCGTATTTGACGGCACCCGACGACACCGTCATTAGCGCGGCAAGTGTCAGCGGCGGGTTGATGCAGGTTTCGCTCGCCACCAACGGACACATCTCCGTTAACTCGCTTGACTCGTCAATCGCGATCAATAGCGTCACTCTTGCTGACAACAGCGTGGCGAATGTTATCGCGCCCGATGGGAGTGTCTTAGGTTTTACGAATCACTCAAGTGAAAGTGTGATCGATTTCGCAATCGGTTCTGGTTCGGGCAATCTCATTGTAGCAAAAAGCGGAAGCGGGGCGGTGGTCATCGCCAATGACTCCCCATTCGTCACTCCGGTTACCTATGAATTGAACGGCGGTTCTCTCGCGGTTCCAGGGCCGAACGGTGATACCTTTACGTTTTCAAACAACGGTGCGAATTCCGATGTGTGCTTCTCTCTCTTAAACGTCTCTGGCAACACCGTTCTCACCAAATCGGGCACGGGGACGCTGAATATCGACAATGTGTCGGGTGTCACCGGCGCGTTGAATGTTAATTTCAACGATGGGGCGTTACAGATGAGTGCGGCGGCTGGGGCCTTGGCGGTCAAAACGCCCGACAATAATGTTTGGACGGTGGCGAATGCGGGCGATCCGAGCTTGCTCACGTTAGAAACGGCGGGGAGTAACTTTAACCTCGTCAAAGAAGGGACCGGGACTTTGTCCATCAATGCCGGAACGCAAATCATCGGAACAGCACCGGTCATCTATCGAAATGTCGAAGGGAATACTATCTTTAATGTCGATGTGGGAACACCGACGAGTGTCGTGGCGGGACAAACGGTCGATGCAATTACGCCCGTCAGTCTGTTTGCCGAAAGCGGGATCGTGACGTTTAACTGTTCGGTCGAATTACAAAAGGTTTTCATTGCCAACGGGGCCAAGGTTGTCCTCGTCGATTCGCCCAACTCGAACACGGTATTCGGCGGTCGCGAAATGTTCACCCGGATTCTTAACATTTCCAACAACAGCGGCACGATTTATGGAACGCCGAACCCGACGCGGGTTTATTCCGGCACGCTCGACTTGCGAAACAACGACCTGTTCCTGCCGTATGCCGAAGGAACGGTAACAACGGCGATCAATAATATCCTGGACATGGTCCGTAGCGGGTCGAATGGATTTCAATGGAACGGAACGGGGATCATTCGTTCGGTCTTGGCTTCGCAGCCGAACTTGTTCACGCTGGGCGTATTTGACAACGCGGCTTTGATTTTGAATGGTGGTGGTTGGGGCAACGGCGTCACGGACGTGGGAACGAACGGAAGCCATTTTATTGCTCCGGTCTATCAAACGGCCGATGGTCCCGTCGTCGTCCAGCGGAACACGATCATTGTTCGGTCCACTTATTCGGGCGATGTGAACGGCGACCGGGTTGTCAATCTCGACGATTATCAATCGATTGACGTGCATGTCAATTCGTCGGCGACGGGTTACGGGAATGGCGACTCGAACTTCGATGGAATCATCAACCTTGATGATTACCAATTTACGGATGTGGGCATCGGCAACCCGTTGGCCAACGGAACGGCCCATCACTCCCCGTTGAGTCAATCCGTTCAGTCGTCGTCATCAGCACCGCCGACGTGTGATTTGCGGAGTATCAATTCAAGTTCG
>JAYUFG010000483.1:0-9665 GCA_043738845.1 Planctomycetaceae bacterium | reverse complement strand
ACGGTCGCCACATGATCGATATTAACGCCAAGTTCAGGCATGGGGGCAGAACTAAGTTTTCAGTGGACCTCCCACGCCCATCGTTACTATCGATGTCCGGAAAAGTGACCGCTGTTGTTACTGAAGTAGTGTGAAGTGTTCATAAACGTCGCTGCATGGCCCGTCGGACGCACGGCATTGGATGCGCCGGTCGTCTGTGGAGATCGCGATTGCAGACTGGCCGCACTACCGGCCGGATTGTAGCCCTGTTGGGGGTTTTGCTGGCGATTTTGCTGGGCGTCCAACTGCGGCTTGACCAATTGCTGATAGACGCCGTAGTTCGGACTTCCGTTACCGTTGGCACCGTTATTTTGCAACAGGAGCAAATAGGGGCTGACCACCGGCTTGGGGTTGAACGGCTCATTTTGAGCGAGAGTCGCAGGGGGAGCCAAAAATGCAAAACCTCCCAGTACCAAAACCGCACCAACGAATGAGCGTAAATTCAGCATTGAAAAATCTCCTGAAAAACACCAACAACCACACTTGCTCGACAACTCAATTATATGTCCTTCTTGGGCTGAGGGCAAATCGGTGGCTTTTTGGCCGTTTTTTCGACGATTTCGCACCTAGACCTGACCAAAACTGCCGTCCAGGCAACAAAAAAACCCCCGGTCTTACGACCAGGGGTTTTTGGGAAAATCGTCCTACATCTTGCCAAACTTCGCGATCAAATCGGCCGTGCGACAACTATATCCCCATTCGTTGTCGTACCAGCCGATGACTTTGATAAAATCGCTCGGTTGATCGTCGCTTGGCAGACATAGGGTCAGGTCGCCGACGAAAATGCAGCTATGGCTGTCGCCGATAATATCGCTCGACACAATTGGATCGTCCGTGTAATCGAGAATCCCTTTCAACGGCCCTTCCGCAGCGGCCTTAAACGCGGCGTTGATTTCCTTTTTAGTCGCCTTCTTCTGTAACTGCACCGTCAAGTCGGTCACGCTTCCGTCGGGCGTAGGAACCCGCAGCGAAAAGCCCGTTAGCTTGCCCTTCAAAGCCGGAATCGCGAGGGCGACCGCCTTGGCCGCACCTGTGGTCGTGGGGACGATGTTCGCGGCCGCTGCCCGAGCGCGATAGATATTGTCGTGGGCCAGATCGAGCAACCGTTGATCGTTGGTGTAGCTATGGATCGTGGTCATCAAACCACGCTCAATGCCGAACGCCTCGTGCAAGACCTTGGCCATTGGGGCGAGACAGTTCGTCGTGCAGCTCGCATTGCTGACGACCTTCATTTCCGGCTTGAGCATGTTGTCGTTCACACCGAGAACGCAGGTCAGATCGACCGCTTTGTCATCCTTCGGCGGGGCGGAAAGAACGACCCGCTTGGCACCGGCAGTCAGGTGCGAATCAAAGCCGGGCTTGCCCTTTTCGGGATCGCTCTTGGCGGTGAAAAACCCGGTGCTTTCGAGAGCGACGTCGATTTTCATGGCGGCCCAGGGGAGCTTGCCCGGATCACGTTCTTTGAGAACCTTGATCGTTTTGCCGTTCACCACGAGGGCGTCCTCGGTGAATGTGACGGTGCCATTGAAGCGGCCGTGGGTGCTGTCGTACTTGAGCAACATGGCCAGGGTCTTGGTGTCGGTCAGGTCGTTGATCGCCACAACCTCGAATTCACTCGAACGGGCGACCAAATTGCGAAAGACGAGGCGACCAATCCGCCCAAAACCGTTAATGCCAACGCGAATCGACATGGGAAAATCTCCTTAATTATGTGAGTTGTAGCGAAACCTGGCTGTGCTTTGGGAAACCGCGAATTATACTGGCGAATAGGCGGGTCCACAAGCGAACGAACGCCGGTAGACCCGTAAACCAGTGGAAGGCAAACGACTTACAAACCGCATAAGCATTCCTAATAAGCATTCCTAATAATTCATATTGTTCGACACGAAGTCGATTGACGGCAAAGTATTTTCTTATCTCGATTTTTCTGTGCGTGGTTTTCTCGTCCGATGCCTTCCAACTCGCCACCCCTTTGGCAACTTCCCCCCGGCGTTCCGCGCGGCGTGTGGGAATACGCGCACACCGAGCAGGTGGCCAACGAGTATGACGATGACTTGGCCGATCACCCCCTCTTCGATTTTGATGAAGAGGTACTCAGTAAGCATCTGACGAAGCCGGGCACGGCTGTTGATTTCGGTTGTGGGACCGGTCGCGCCACGATGCAACTCGCGCGGCGTGGTTTTCAAGTCGTCGCGGTTGACTTGTCACCCAGCATGTTGGAAATTGTCGGTCGAAAGGCGAACCAGGAAAATCTCGCTCCCTTAGTGCAGCGGGTCCAAGCGAACTTGGTGGAACTTGATTGTCTCGCCACGGCGACGGCCGATTGTGGCGTTTGTCTCTTTAGTACGCTGGGCATGATTCGTGGTCGGGAAAATCGTCAACGCGCACTGGGACATTCACGCCGCATTATCAAGCCCGGCGGGACGTTCATCCTGCACGCCCATAATATCTGGCACAACTTTTGGAACCCGCTCGGTCGCCGCTGGATTGGCCGCCACGTTTGGGAAGCCGCTCACAAAAAAGAGGTTGAACTCGGCGACAAGTTTTTTGACTATCGAGGCGTGCCGCAGGTTTTCGTTCATGCGTTTCCCCGTCGGGAATTGACGCGAGCGATTCACACCGCCGGGTTTCGTATTCGCGAACTGATTACGCTCGATGTGAAGGGCGACCGCACGTTGAAGATGCCGTGGCTCTGTGGCCGATTGCGGGCTTACGGGTGGATTGCCGTGTGTGAATGAATCCATACTCCGGCGCGATGAATTTGAAAACCGGGTTTAGCCCCAGCTCAATCATTCCGCAGACTTGACGTTGTTTGGCGGAGAGTGGGCGAGAACGTAGTCCTCAATTCGGTAGATGCGTTTTTTCAGTTTATTAATTGTGATTCCGCTCAAAATGCGGAATGCTAATTTTAGCCGAGAAACACGCAACGGTTGCCGTTAAGTCGATTTCGCTCTACGATGGTCGCATTCCGCCCTGGTACAGAAGTGTTGGCCCGAATCAAGTTAACGCTCGCCGCTATCCAATTCCAACCGATCAATGTTCGCTGATGTTTTTCTCCGGCCGTAAAATGTTGCCCTATCTGGCGTTGGCGATTTTCGCCGCCGCTGTGGCGTGGGCCGTTTCGTTCAAGAAACTGCCACCCGCCGATTTGACCTTTTGGAACGAAACGGAAATTGAGTCCGTTGACCCCCAGATTGTGACCGGCGTTCCCGATGCCCGCATTGTGATGGCCCTATTCGAGGGACTGGTGAACTGGGAGCCAAAAACACTGAAAGCCATTCCGGGCGTCGCCGAGAGTTGGGAAATCTCCGCCGACAAAAAGGTCTACACGTTTCATTTGCGAAAGTCGGCTCAGTGGAGCGATGGAACGCCCGTCACGGCACAGGACTTCTTTTGGTCGTGGCGGCGATTACTCAGTCCGACGACCGAATCCAAATACGTCTATCAAATGTCGCGCTATATCAAGAATGCTAAGAAGTACAACGCGGCCGAAGTTGAAGTCGGCGACCCGGTCGAAGTCGAGTTTGAAAACCGGAATGCCGACTTGCCCGGCGCGAGGGGCGAAGTTCTCACGGGCAAACTGATAGAAATCAAAAAAGTTCCCCGCGACTCAAAACCCAAAGAAACCGTCGATATCTACACGGTCGAAATTGGCACAACAAAACGGCGGTTCTGTCCTGAACCGCAATCGAACTGTGAGTCGTGTGTGCAAGTTCTACTGGACTTCGAGCAGGTCGGGATCAAAATTCCCACCGATGAAAATGGCCAGCCGACGAAGCACGAAATCGAGTTGACGATTAACGGGCCAACACCCTACTTCATCGAGCTTTGCGGCTTTCATACACTGTACCCGGTCCATCGTGCGAGCATTGAGAAACACGGTGCGCCGAATTGGAAAAAGGCAGGCAATCTTGTTTCCAACGGTGCGTACACCTTGGAATATCGCCGCTTGCGAGATCGCTTGCGATTGGCGAAAAACCCGCACTACTGGAACGCGACCGAGGTCAAACTCAACGTGATTGAAGCCTGTCCTGTTCCGTCGGACACAACGGCTTTGGCGATGTATCTGACGGGCAAACTCGATTGGACGACGAATGTTCCGTCATCCGTTTTGGCGGACATGCAGCAACAGCGGCCCGACGAGTTTCATCCCTCGGATGAATACTCGACCAATTTTTATCGTATCAATGTGACCGATCCGATTCTGAAGGACGTGCGAATCCGGCAAGCATTGGCAATGGCCGTCGATCGCAAGCAAATTATCGACGCGGTGGGAAAAATGAACGAGAAACCGGCGTTAAGCCTCGTTCCGCCGATGCGACCCGAGTACACCCCGGCCCGCTGTGAAGAACCAAATTTGGCGAAGGCCAAGCAACTCTTGGCCGAAGCGGGTTATCCCGACGGAAAAAACTTTCCCCACCTCGAGATTCTGTTCAATGAGAACGACGATCACTTGATCACTGCCGAATTGCTCCAGTATCAATGGAAAAAGAATTTAGGCATCTCATTTGGAATTCGGGCACTAGAGTGGGGTTCCTACCTCAAGTCACAAGAAAAATTGGAGTACAATGTTTGCCGCGCTGGCTGGACGGCAGATTATCTCGATGCTGCGACATTTATCGGGATTTTCATCACCGGCGGCGAAGATAACGAAACCGGCTGGGGAAATTCCGAATATGACAAGTTCGTCGAACTGGCGGGGTCCGAATACGACGACGTCAAGCGGTCTGAATACTTAGCCCAGGCTGAAAAAATCTTAATGACGGAAATGCCGATCATTCCACTCTATTACCGCAAATCGAAAAATGTCTTTCGCCCTTATGTGAAGGGCATTGAATTCAATGTCCTGGACGTTCACCCGCTCCGCTTGCTGTCGGTAGATCCCGAAGAAAAACGCCAGTATTGGGCGAAGGAGCATGCCCGATGATCGCCTACATCCTCCGCCGGTTTTTTTGGTTTCTCGTGACCCTGTGGGTGGTTTTCACAATCTCGTTTTTTCTCATGCGGGCCGTACCCGGCGGGCCGTTTGACGGTGAAAAACAAATGTCGCCCGAGATTCGGCGAAACATGGAACGACGCTATCACTTCGACGATACACTCGTGCAACAGTATCTGCGGACGCTGGGGCAATATCTCTGTTTCGATTTTGGAATTCCGTTCAAGTTGCCCGACTATACGGTGAATGAAGTCATCGCAGAAGGCTTTCCCGTTTCGGCTTCGCTGGGCGTGATTGCCTTGGCGTTTGCGCTCACGCTCGGATTGACGGCGGGAATTATTTCGGCGGTCCGGCGGCAATCGTGGCTCGACTTTGGTTTGATGACCATCGCGACGGTCGGGATCGCGCTGCCCGACTTTGTGATCGCGGGAGTGGCCATTATTCTGCTGTGCTTTGTGTGGCCGATCTTTCCGGCGGCGGGCTGGGGGAGTCTGGAGCATTTGTGGTTGCCCGCCTGTTGTCTCGGCGCACCGTATGCCGCGTACATCGCGCGATTAACTCGGACGGGAATGCTCGACGTTTTGAGCCAAGACTACATTCGCACCGCTTATGCGAAAGGGTTGCTCGGCCGCACCGTCATTTTGAAACACGCCCTGAAGGGGGCGTTGCTGCCGGTCGTGTCATTTTTGGGGCCAGCCGTGGCGGGCATCTTGACCGGGTCGTTGGTCATTGAAAAGATTTTCGCGATTCCGGGACTTGGAATGCACTTTATCAATTCGGCCATGCAGCGAGATTACACCCTCGCGATGGGACTCGTGATCCTTGATACGACGATCATTTGCGGCATGAACCTCGTCGTCGATCTGCTGTACAAATTTCTTGATCCGCGTGTGAAGTTGGAGTAACCAGTGACGGTTTCGGATGAACAACACGATGCGGAGCGATACGCCGCGATCCTACAGGAAGCCGAGAAGATCAAAGGGCTTTCCTTGGGACGCGATGCGTGGCGACGGTTGCGCAAAAACCGCGTCGCGATGCTGTCGCTATCTTTCTTGGTGCTGTTGGTTCTGGCGGCAATTCTCACTCCGTTTTGGCCGTTGCAACCTCCTCGCCGCATTCACACCTCCGACCGGTACGCCACTCCGTCACTGGTTCCTTTCTGGGGTGAATCGCTCGGCTTGTTGGACGAGAACGGAAACCTGGATGACGACGCTCTGAAAACGGGCTTCGGCGATTTGAACCAGTTTGACCGTGGCTTGATTCAGGCCCGGCTGTTTGTGTTCGGCGACCATTCGGTCAATTCGTGGTGTGGTCGCGACGAACTGGGCCGCGACGTGCTGACGCGGCTGTTTTGGGGGGCCAGAGTTTCACTCAGCGTGGCCCTCGTCGCGACGTTTGTGTCGCTGTTGATCGGCGTGTCGTATGGGGCGACGTCGGGTTATCTCGGCGGGCGAATTGACAACCTCATGATGCGGATCGTCGATGTGCTGTACTCGGTCCCCTTTATCTTTGTTGTTATTTTCTTGATCTCGATCCTCAGTGAGCCGAAAATCAAAAAAGAGTTAGAAGATTGGCACATTGACCGCATTTCGATTTTCTTCGTTGTCGTCGGGGCGATCTATTGGCTGACCATGGCCCGAGTGGTGCGGGGACAAGTCATCTCGCTCAAGAACGAACAATTCGTCGAGGCAGCTCGGACGATTGGTGCGTCGTCAGGCCGGATCATTTTTCGACATCTCGTGCCGAACTTGCTGAGCGTGATTATCGTCTATCTTACGCTGACGATCCCTCGCGTGATGCTGTTCGAGGCATTCTTGTCGTTTTTGGGACTCGGCGTCGAACCGCCCGACGTTTCGTGGGGATTGCTGGCAAACCAGGGGCTAAAAGTCATTACGCCGATTCGCATTTATTGGTGGCTCGTCGTGTTCCCCAATTTGGTACTCGGTCTCACGCTCTTCTCGCTCAATTTCTTGGGCGACGGATTACGCGATGCGTTCGACCCCCGGTTGAAGAACCGGTAAGCGACTTTCGCTTAGCCGATTTTCGCTTAGCCGACCCGTCCTCGGGCGGCCCGGCCCCGCAAACGGTTTTCCCATGCGAAAATGTTTCGCCAGAAACCGCTCGCACGCCGTTGCGGTTCGAACTCGCTGCGCGTCGCGGCTAACCGGTGGTCGAAAACGCTAACCGATTATCGCAAAATGGGGAAGTTAATTCGGACCGAATCCTTACTTTCCCGATTGCAAATACTCCCGATACTCGCGATCAAGTTCTTCGTATGACTTTTGCGTGAGCTTGGCCAGCGTTGTCGCCTCGGCTTTGCCCGCGTACACCGCGTCGATGTATCCGGCCAGCGCGTCGCGATACTTACCGCCGTTGGCGTGCATCAAGAATTGCATCAGGCCCGCCGACTGGCTATACATTTTTTGAATGCGAACATCTCGTTGCAGGTTTTCCATCCCCATCGCGGTGAGTTCCGTCAGCGGAACATAAAACTGATTCTCCAGCAGCCGTGTTTTCGCCGCAGGGAATCGTCCTTCGTCCAGTCCGCCAAGCGTCACGTAACCGTCGTGTTCGACCATCGACTCGAAGTAGCAGGCGACTCCTTCGACGACCCAAAAATTTGCTTTGGCGGCTGCGTCCTTCGCCGTGAGCCGAGTTTCCTGAAACAACTGATGCGTTGCCTCGTGGTTGACCGTTCCTTCGTCCTGCTCGTCGCCCGCAAAAAAATAGACCGTTTTCGTCGTGTTGAAATAGGCCCCGAGCGTGACACTGATATTCGGCTGAGCGGGCGACAACGCTTGATTGTATTCATCCCGACCACGAAAACACATCACTTGAAACTGACGCCGGGCAGGACGGACCGCGGTCGTCGCAGTCAGTAGTTTGGCCAACTCCGTATCGCTCGTGTGATAGGTGTAAAACACCTGCTGCCAAACAGTGTGCAACCGTTCGAGACGCCGCGAAAGTTGGACCCCTTCTTCCAAGCTGTGATTCGTCAGGACCGCAAAATGTTCCGTATCAATCCGCCAACCGGAACTAATGTCATGGTGCTGCTTGGCGTCTTCCTCCGCCGTGATCCAGCGATCTTTGACCGACCGCATTCCTTGATCGTATTTCTGCACCTGACCCTTGGGCACCCAACCATATTTCTCATGCCATACTTCGCCCCCTTTCGTTCGCACATAGGCAAACGACGAGTACCACCCATTTTCAAACTTTTGCTGACCCAGCACGATCCGGGCTTGTGCATGATCGGGATACTCGCGAGCCGTTTCCGTCACCAACTCAAACGCCGTTTGCGTCCGTTTTTCTTTCGACGCCTGCTTGGCCAAATCGAACAGCTTGGCCGCTTGTTCTTGTCGAAGGTCGCTAAATTTCTGCCACCACTCGGCGTGCAATGGTGAAGGAGGGGCACCTTTCCAGAGAGGCGTAAACGAGGCGGCTGGGAAAAAGATGTAAAGTTGATTCGGATCACGTTCCGGCTGCCACTCGCGAGTTTGCTTGGCCAACTCCGGCAGTTTCCGCTCGTCGCACCACTGGGCCAATGCGGCCAGCTTCTCGCCATACTCCGCATACAAACCTTTTCGCGCATTCGTCACATCCGCAGCCGAAACGCAGCAAGCATTTCCCAACATTTGACTGGCCACGACAATGCCCACCATCATCGCGAACCAATGACGACGATGCCACGAATTAGAATTTAATGACTTCATGACTTGCTTCAATGAACCGCGAATTCTTGTAACTCGACCCCTATCCCGTTTACTCGCTTTACCTCCACGGCCTCTTCCCTGTCTTTACTTCTCCAATCCTACGTCCGTGTCTCCGTGGTGAACTTGTTCGTCGTCAATTCACTACGGAGGACACGGAGATAGAGGTAATAACCTAAGTGTAGCATTTTGTTGCAAGCGGCGAAGAGTCCAAATTGCGGCGAAATCCCGGCTTTGTGCGTTTCCAAAATTGGCTACAATGGGGCGTATGAGAATTTTGCTCGCGGATCATCGCTGCCCAATCCACGACCCGGTTTCGGTCGAAGGAATGTTGTTGCAACGGGTGTTGATCGATGCACATTTCCAGGTCCATTCACTTCCCCGCCCGGTGAATGCCGAATTCAGCGAAATTAACTACGAGACCCTTTCGCGGACAAACGATTTTTTGCTCGCTGCATTTCGCGATGCCTATCGACCGATCCTCGACGAATTTATCGAACGCTATAACCCTCACTTGTTTCACGTCCAGCAAGTCGGCGTGTTGGGCGCACTCGTCCTTGAGACCGGCCTGCCCTATGTGCAAACGGTTGATCTGGCCGATCTCTCCGCCGCCGATCAGAATGCCCAATTGCGCAATTTTTCGGAACAGGCCCTCGAAAACGCCGGGCGAATTCTGGTCGCCGACCAAGCCCTGGCCGACGAAATCCAACGTCGCTCTCCCCACGTGGCGGAAAATATCGTCGTTCTAAGCGAACTCACCAATGTAAATATAACGAAACTGACCCCCACGTTGATTGCGGACTTGACTACAATCTATGAGCAGGTCGTTCGCCAACGGTGTGGTGACATTTCTCCTTAAGCAACTTCCCAAAGAGTGTACTTCGCCAAAAACCTTTTTCCATTGGGTGCCACTGCTGGCTTGTCCAGCAGTCCAGGATTGGCGACGTAACCGATCCGACAGCACTGCTGGACAAGCCAGC
>JAYUFG010000482.1:0-9673 GCA_043738845.1 Planctomycetaceae bacterium | reverse complement strand
GCTAAGCGGCGGGATGACGTGCCGATGGAACAGCGGGAAAATTCGGCCTTCTTAGGTTAAAAACCGGCGATTCTCTAAGTTTCCGAACTTGCAATTTTCGCAGCTTCCCAAACCGGTCTTGTTGGTTTCGGGGGATTGGGGTAACATCCCACCGCGATTTTCTCTCGATGGATCGAGGATGGCGATAACCGCAAATCGCGAGCGTGAGAGAGCAAACTCTCTCTGTTGCAGCCTCGGAAAGGACTCCGACTTATGGCCACGCGCCTGACGGACTTAGCACAATTGGTCGGTGGAACACTGGTCGGCGACGGCGAGCGAACGATCCAGAACGCGACCACGCTTCGCGATGCTGGCCCCAACGACATTGCCTTCGTCGATCATAAGGACAAGCTGACACGATTGACCAAATCGGCGGCCGCCGCCGTGATTGTTCCGCTCGGCGTTGTGCCCGAATGCCCCGCCATTCAAGTCGCCGACGTGCAAAGTGCCTTTGCTGCGGTCGTGCGACATTTTCATCCTCCCCGCGTTATCACTCGCGGTGGAATTCATCCTTCCGCACAGGTTCATCCGACCGCTCGGATTGCCGCCAACGTGGAGATCGGCCCCGGCGTGACGATCGGCGAAGCGTGCGTGATCGGCCAGGGTTGCACGATTCATTCGGGCGCACAAATTCAGGCCGACTGTTGCCTGTGTGAAGGGGTAACGATCTTTTCCAATGTCGTATTGTACGAGCGAACGTTCATCGGTCCCCGCTCGACAATTCATGCCGGTGCGGTGATTGGTGCCTATGGTTTTGGCTATAAACTGGTCGAGGGGAAACATCAACTTTCCGCCCAATTGGGTCATGTCGAAATCGGTTCCGATGTGGAGATCGGTGCGTGTACGACCATCGACCGCGGAACATTTGGCGCGACGATGATTGGCGAAGGAACCAAGATCGACAACTTGGTGATGATCGCCCACAATTGCCGCATTGGCAAACACAACATGATTTGTTCGCAAGTTGGCATCGCAGGCAGCACCTCGACCGGCGACTATGTAGTGATGGCGGGACAAGTTGGTGTACGAGATCATGTTCACGTTGGCAGTCGGGCAATCGTCGGTGCGAAGTCGGGCGTCGCACAGGACGTTCCCGACGGACAATCCGTCCTCGGCGCACCAGCCATTCCCGAGCGCGAGCAGAAGATCATTTTCGCTACGCTATCGAAGTTGCCCGACCTGCGAAAGCAGTTAAAGGAACTGCAACGAGTCGTCGATTCGCTGACGCATCCGCCGGTTGTGAAGCCGGAAACGCCGGAGAAGCACGCGGCGTAGGAAATGACGAATGACGAAGCCCCAATGAAAAATGAAGGGGAATTGCTGAATACCCAACAACGAAGTTCTGTCATTGGTCATTGGAGCTTAGACATTAGTCATTCTTTCCTTCCCTCCCCATTCATCGCTCATCGTTCCTAATTCATCATTTCCCTCTATTTCCATGCCCGCTTTCCCCAAGCCTCGCGTTGGACTGCTCGCCGGCTGGGGCCGTTATCCCATTGTCGTGGCGGAAGCCCTCGCACGACAGGGATACGAGGTGTTTTGCCTGGGCGTAAAAGATCATGCTGATCCGGCTTTGCAAAAAGTCTGTCACGATTTTCAATGGGTTGGAATGGCCAAATTGGGTCGTTCGATCCGCTACTTTCGCGATCACGAGATTCACGACGCTACGATGGCGGGCAAAATCCATAAGGTGCTGCTGTTTCAACGCTGGGCCTGGCTGAAGCATTTGCCTGACTGGCGAACGCTGAAAATTTTCTTTCCTCACTTTGTGACCGCCCGCCAAGACCGCAAAGACGACACGCTGTTAATGGCCATCGTCGAGGCGTTTGCCGAGGACGGCATTACGTTTGGCCCGGCCACCGATTATGCCCCGGAGTTACTCGTGAGATACGGACAACTAACGCAACGTGGTCCTTCGCGGCTGCAAGCCAAGGATATTGAGTTCGGCTGGAATCTGGCCAAGGAAATGGGACGCCTCGACGTCGGCCAAAGTGTCGCCGTGAAAGGTCGCGCGGCGATTGCCGTCGAAGCGGTCGAAGGGACCGATCACTGCATTCGCCGGGCAGGTGAACTCTGTCGGGCGGGTGGATTCACCGTCGTGAAAGTTGCCAAGCCGCAACAGGACATGCGATTCGACGTCCCCACCATCGGCGTTGGCACGCTCGAAACCATGGTCGCCGCCGGGGCGAAGGTTCTCGCCGTCGAAGCCCATCGAACGATCATCGTGGACGAGCGGCAAGTTCTCGAGTTTGCGAATCGTCACGGTCTCATTCTCGTCGCGCTCGAAGCCGACGGTGTTTGTTCGGAATCACTGACGACGGAAGTCATGGGGAAATGATGAAAGGGGGCGGGAATGCAAAAGTCAAAATGTAGATTGACGAAGTCATAAAGCCGCGACCGTTGGTCGTGGACGGCCCGTAAAATTCTCATTTACCCTTCTGCGCTCCCTGCTCATTGTTCCCTGATTTTCCGCTCCCAGTTTCCCCTTGCTTCCTTCTTTCCTTACCGTTTTGCATTTTACGTTTTTTCTTCTGACGTTTCTCCCGCCTTTTGGCACGCCAATTGCAATGACTATCTTCGCCCCTGGAACGGGCACAAGGACGGATAGCGAACTTGGCGGGGCCGGAACAGAGAAGAAGCCTTGAGAGGCACGCTGGTCGGGGCCGGTTAGTGAAGAGGAATATGCAACCCCTTGCCGGGTATAGCTTTCGGTGGGAACAGGATTCTGGGTCGTGGAACAGAACGACCCGGAATCCAACCGAAAATAGCTTGGCAAAGTATCTGGAACGGATGCGAGCCTTCCGGATAAGTTGGTCGAAAAGGGCGAGTTGGGAACACTTCGGAACAGGTCTTCCCAACTCGTCTGTTGCATAATGCTGTATCGAAATGCAACACCTGTTGCAAAATTGAACAGTGCTTTAGGATTGTGGTTTGCCGATGTTAGTTGAGTGGATGAGCAAAATGGCCCATTTACATAATTGACTTTGGCGTTGGTTTCGCTACATTGAAGGTTGATCTATCGTCCCAAATTCTGGCCCGTCACAAGAAGTAATCTCGGGGGATTTCATGGTTCGTTTGGCAAGAATGTTTTGCGCTGCGCGCGCTCGCGTTGGTCGCAACTGTTTGGCGGTTAGTGCGATGTCGATTGGCATCGTCGCATTGTCGATTGGTAATGTCGTCGCTGTGGACAAAAAGAACGAGCCGACCACGCTGGCTGCTGCTGTCGCAACTTCTTCAGAGACACCCAGTAAGGAAACGCCCGGCAAGGTTGCGGGACTTCCTTCGCAAACCGAGACGATCAATCAGTTGATTCGGAAGGGCTGGACCGATAATGGTTTCAAGCCTTCGCCGATGGTTTCGGACAGCGAATGGTGTCGCCGGGTGTTTCTCGATATTCTCGGTCGCACCCCGACCGTGACGGAATTAGATCGGTTCGTTTCTGAAAAGGGTCTGAATCGCAAAAAGAATTTGGTCGATACGCTCCTGTCGGATGCTGACACGGCGATTTGCCCTGACAACAAGGAAATGTATGCGAGGCAATATGCTCGGTATTGGACGAGTCTGTGGATGACGACGCTGGTTGGTCGCCCACCCTCTGCTCGCGATCAACAGCGTAGCCCGGTCAATCGCGAAGGGATGGAACAGTATCTCCGCGGCAGCTTTCTCAAGAACAAGCCTTATGATCGTTTTGTGACGGAGATGGTCACGGCGACGGGCAACAATAAATTCGGTGAAGACGGCTTCAATGGAGCTGTGAATTTCCTGAGTGGAAAAATCGAAGAAGGGAAAGAAAAGACGGCCATTCAAGCGACTGCCAAGACGGCCCAGATTTTCATGGGTTTGCAAGTGCAATGCACGCAATGTCACAATCACCCGTTCAATGACTGGAAGCAAAATCAATTCTGGGAATTGAACGCCTTCTTCCGTCAAACGCAAATCAAAGAACACAAGGATCCGGACAACAAACGGATGGTCGATAGTACCAATCTCGTGAACGCCGACTTCATGGGCGAGACGAAGAAAATGGACAATGCCGACCTGTTTTATGAATTGCGGAACGGCGTTCTCAAAGTGGCCTATCCGGTCTTTGTGGATGGCGCGGAAATTGACAAAAATGGTGCGGTGAGCAAGGTCAATCGTCGCAATGTACTTGCTGAAAAAATCGTGCATTCCGAATACATGCCAAAGGCCATCGTTAATCGGATGTGGGGCCACTTCTTCGGTTATGGCTTCACGAAGCCAATCGACGATATGGGTCCACACAATCCGCCAACTCACCCGGAGTTGCTCGACACACTAGCCACCGAGTTTCGCGATCACAGTCACGATGTCAAGCAATTGATTCGCTGGATCGTGCTGAGTGAACCGTACAGTCTGGCGGCGAAGTTCAACGACAAGAATCGTAAGGACGATCCTTTGTTGGGTGAACGCCCAGCGTTCAGTCACTTCTATCTCCGTCAAATGCGAGCCGAAGAGTTGTATGAATCGCTGCTCGCTGCGACCGAAGCTGACAAAGCTGTCGGAAAAGAAGAAGACCGCGTGAAGGAACGTGAAGGTTGGCTCAATCAATTCACCATCGCGTTCGGCACAGACGAAAACGACGACACCACGACGTTCAACGGGACGATCCCGCAAGCGTTGATGATGATGAACGGCGACTTGGTGAAGAAGGCCACGAGCATCGACAGTGGAACCTTCCTGTCAAAAGTCGCTGCCAGCGGTCGTTCACCCGGCGACAAGATCAATGCCCTGTATTGGGCGGCACTTGCCCGTCGGCCAACAAACGCCGAGTTGGGTCGGGCACAACAAACCCTTGATCGTCATAAGGGGAATGTAGCGGTCGCCCTGCAAGATGTGTTTTGGGCCGTTCTCAATAGCAACGAGTTTATTATTCAGCACTAAGTAGGTCAGTGCTATTTGTAGGTCAGTGCTATTTGTAGGTCAGGCCTGTGGCCTGACAGAATTAGATCAACCGTCAGTTTTTCATTGAGTTCACACCTCCATCGACAAGTCCACACTTTAGATTGAGGATTTTTTCACCGGGAGAAAGCTATGAATTTGTTCAATCAGGTACCTGCTGGCATGTCGCGCCGGCACTTTGTTAAGCACATGGCCGGATACTCGGCTATGGCTCTGCCCGCGATGCAGTTAACGAACGCCATCGCGGCCAGCGCAGGCGAATTGAAAAAACACAATAAGTCGGCCATTCTGTTGTGGATGGGTGGCGGACCAAGCACCATCGACATTTGGGATCTTAAGCCAGGTGCGCCGACCGGCGGTCAGTTCAAGCCGATTGCCACGACCGGCGAAGGCCAGATCAGCGAGCACATGCCCGAAATGGCCAAGATGATGAAGCACATGGCCATCGTCCGCTCGATGAGTACCCGCGAAGCCGATCACAATCGCGGTCGTTATTACATGCACACCGGTTACGTGCCGAATCCGAACGTCGAGCATCCGAGCTACGGCTCGGTCGTTGCTCACGAGTTGGAACGGGACAAAGACCGCCACTTGGAAATCCCTCCGTTCGTCAGTGTCGGCGGCGGCAGCGTCGGTCCGGGCTTTCTCGGCATGTCGTATGCTCCGTTCGTCGTTGGTTCCAATGGCGATGTTCGCAATCTGAACATGGGCATGGACCAAGGCCGTTCCGAACAGCGGATGGAAATGTTGGCGGAAATCGAACGCGGTTTCGTGGGACAGATCACGGGCGACTCTGACCCCGTCAATCCTCGCACGATCACGGCGGCGACTGATCATGCCAAGATTCTGCAGAAGACCCAAAACTTGCTGACCAGCAAGCAAATGGAAGCCTTCAAGGTCAACAAAGAAGATCCCAAGACGCTTGAGCGTTACGGCAAGAGTGGCTTTGCGAAGGGCTGCTTGATGGCCCGTCGCTTGGTCGAGACGGGCGTTCCCTTTGTCGAGGTCGATCTCGGCGGCTGGGACAATCACGCCAACGTTTTCAACACGTTGCAAAACACCAAGTTGCCCGAACTCGACAAGGCCATGAGTGCCTTGGTCGAAGACCTCGTGCAACGTGGAATGTGGAAAGACACGGTCGTGTTCTGGATGGGTGAGTTCGGTCGCACGCCGCGGATCAACGGCGGTGCTGGACGTGACCACTGGGCACGTAGCTGGTCGGTTGTCGTTGGTGGCGGTGCCTTCAAGGAAGGTGTCGTCGTCGGCAAGACCAATTCCGATGGAACGTCGGTCGATACCGAGCCCTACTCGTCGCAAGACCTGATGGCCAGTGTTGTGAAGGCCCTCGGCATTTCGCTCGACACGACTTTCACCGCCCGCAATGGTCGACCGATGAAGATCGCCAACAGCGGCAAGGTCATCAAAGAGTTGTTTGCTTAATCGGCAAACGCCGTTTAAGTTTGTTTTTTTGCGTTTGTTTTCTCGGTGAACTAAATCGCCGGGAGGTTCTTGTGACCTCCCGGCTTTTTTCATGGTTGTTTCAGTTGTGGAAGGCAATCGCAGAATCGTCACGCAAAGTTGTCATTCCCCACTCAACCGTTACGACCCGACCCGTTCGGTTTGACGTTGGGCGAACTTCGACCTAGTGTTTTTCGGTCGCCGTTGTGGCACTACCATCTTTCGCAGGAGATTCGCAAATGTCCCAGATTCTTGAAAACAACGACACGTCCTTTGTGGATCGCCGGGCCGCTTTGCCGCAGGGCACGGCCGCCGTCGAGCGACGCCAATTCACGAACAGCCACGAGGAACTTTCGCAGGATGGAAAAGAACTGGCCCTGGCGGTGGACGCTTATAAGCTACTTCATCGCCGCCGCTTCGTGAATTACGAAGAGATTTTGTCGGTGGTCAAGCAGTTGGGGTATAAAAAATCGAGTTAAGGGACTGGGCCGCCCAAGTGGGCGAAAATCGCGCAGCGGCCGTTACTTTATTGGGTGGCGGCACCTGGAATTCGCACTCTTTCGGACTTGTCAAAAGTCGCGTTTCCGACGATGCTGAGCTTTGGTGAATGAACGGCGTGGCGACCGGTCGGTAGGGTTCGCTGAGCGATCCAATGTTACGTGTCAACTTTTTTGCGAATGGATCGAATGATTCGCGAACTCTCGGTTTGCACTGTGGCCCGACGATTTCTCCTGGACGAACTTTTGTCATTCACAAACGCTGAGTGCTGCGTGTCTGAGGATATTTCGCGTTTAACGATCCCGTAGGAAAAGTCATGCAGTTAGCCAAAGTTCGTTTTGCCGATGGTCACGTGGGTGCGGCCATCATCGAGCAAGATCAAGTTGTACCGCTGGGCACACCGAATGGTGATGCAGTTTCGCTCGACAGCATTCTGGAAGCAAACGATATTGCGGCCGCCGTGCGAGGGCTGATTGATCCCAAGGTGAAACACTTATCACTCGACGATTGCCAACTATTGCCGCCCATTGATCGCCAAGAGGTTTGGGCGGCGGGCGTGACGTATCGCCGCAGTCAAACGGCGCGGATGGAAGAGTCGGAAGGAGCCGCCCGGTTTTACGATCTGGTTTATAGTGCAGCTCGGCCGGAACTTTTCTTCAAGGCCAATCCTCATCGAGTCGTCGGACCGGGGCAAGCCGTTCGCATTCGCCGCGACGCCACGTGGAATGTTCCCGAGCCGGAATTGGCACTCGTACTGAATTCAAAATTGAAGCTGGTCGGTTACACGATCGGCAATGACATGAGTTCGCGGGACATTGAAGGCGAAAATCCGCTCTATCTGCCACAGGCCAAAGTGTACGATGCCTGTTGTGCGCTCGGTCCGTGGATTACGCTGGTCGAAGACATGCCGCCGCGTGAGCAAATTGGAATTCGGTTGAAGATTCAGCGGGGAGGAAAATTGGCGTTCTCTGGCGAAACGAGTATCGCCCAATTTCATCGCACCTTTGAAGAACTGATTGGCTGGCTTGGTCGGGACAATTCATTTCCTGACGGCGCATTTTTGCTGACGGGAACAGGCGTTGTTCCGGGTAGCGATTTCACACTCGCGCCCGACGATGTGGTGGAGATTTCGATTGACGGAATTGGAATGCTGACAAATCCCGTCACGAGAGCGACGGACTGAGGTTGGTCAAACGATTTTAATTGTTTCAGCAACACGGGGACATTGCTCATGAACGCGACGAGAATGGTATTCTGTCTGGCCCTGTGCTGCACCCTTCAGGCGCAGGGGGCGGAAGTCAATGCGGTGCCCGACACGGCGGTCGTCTGTCCCGAGGAATTCAAATCGGCACTACAACCCTGGGTTGAACATCGCCAATCCCAGGGACGGGTGTTGGCGTTTATCTCGAATCTAAAAACCGCCAGCGAGATTCGTGAAGAGATTCGCGGCTTGTCAAAGTCGGGCAAGCTTCGTTTTGTGGTGTTGGTTGGCGACGCCGAGCCCAACATGGATCGCGACGAAAAGGTGCGTAAGCGGTGCGTTCCCACGCACTTGGCCAAGGCCAAAATCAACGTCCGCTGGGGGAGCGAGCCGGACATCGCGACCGATAATTGGTACGCCGACCTTCAGGATAAGGGCATTCCCGATTTAGCGATTGGACGAATTACCGCCGACACACCGGCTGAGTTGAAGATCATTGTCAAAAAAATTCTCGATTACGAACACAATACCGATTTTGGCTGGTGGCGGGCGAAAGTCAATTTTGTCGCGGGCGTCGGCGGTTTTGGGCAAGTGGCCGATTCGCTGTTGGAATCGGGTGCGAAACAATTCATCACGGCTGGCGTTCCGCCCGCTTACTCAACCTCGATGACCTATGGAAGCTGGCGAAGTGCCTATTGTCCTCACCCGTCCAAGTTTCACGATGCGGCGACAGAGCGGTTGTGTGAGGGCTGTTTGTTTTGGTGTTATATTGGCCACGGTGCGCCACATGCACTCGACCGGATTTATTGTCCTGGCGGGACGTATCCGATTCTCGATTGCAAGGACTGTGCGAAACTGCATTGTGCGCACGCGCCGCCGATTGCTCTGTTCCTGGCTTGTTACACCGGAGCATTTGACAATCCCCAGGATTGTTTAGCGGAGGATTTGTTGCGTGCGGAGGGTGGCCCCATTGCAATCATCGCCGGATCGCGGGTGACAATGCCCTATGGAATGACCGTACTGGGGACCGAAATGATGGACCAATGTTTTCGCGAGAAGCGCGAGACCATCGGCGAAGTTTTATGTCGAGCGAAGCAGCAAACTGCGAACGCCCAGCAGAAATTCGGCATGAGCCGGTTGTTGATGGACGGGATTGCCTCGGCAATTAGTCCGGCACCGGTCGATTTGGAAGGCGAACGGCTTGAACATTTGCAGTTGCTCAACTTGATCGGCGATCCTTTGTTGAGAATTCAACATCCTCACGAAGTGAAGCTGGATGTTCCCAAGCGAGCGACGGCGGGAGAGAAGATCACCATTCGAGCGACGAGCGAAATCAATGGCCCGTGCGAGATTGAACTGTTGTGTCGCCGCGATTTATTGCGATTTGTTCCGCCGGAGAGAGCCGATTTTCAGGACAAGGACGAGAAGCAAGCGGCCGAGTATGCGGCGACCTATCGTCGGGCGAATGAACCGGTCTGGTCGGCCGCGAAATCGAACATCGTGGCGGGGGTCATGGAAACGACTTTGGAGATTCCGGCGGACGCGAAAGGACCGTGT
>JAYUFG010000481.1:0-9674 GCA_043738845.1 Planctomycetaceae bacterium | reverse complement strand
TATAAGAATCGCGGCGAGCTATTTTTGGAGCATCACTTTAATGGCGTGGAACTGAAAATGTCCTACGCCAAAGACACACTCGGCAACCTGTACCGCCTGTGGGGTCGCCCCGTCCACATTGAAACCACCCTCGACGACCTTTCGACCGTATTATCCTTCGACGGCACCGAACACACCGTCACGCAGCAAAAACTCAAAGCGTAAGACCGCTAAACAACAAGCCCTCTGTTCTCCCTGTATTTACATTTACCAACCGTCACGTCCATGTCCCTTCGCGACCTCCTCAAACACGAACTTTCCTCCACTCCGTCCTTTGACGCCGGGTCGCAGGCAATCTCCGTCCACGAAGGCTCGCAAACGCTCTACGTTGAACTCGTCGAACTCGACACGCTGGCTTGCACGTTCCACCGCTTTGCTCTCCAAACATCGTCCCTCTCCCACGCGACCGTCGATCAACTCACGTCGATCAGCGACCGCCTCTCCAAGAAACTCGGCTATCTCCTCGAAACCATCGGAGCGGTCGAAACCGACGCGGAACATTGCGTCGTGCAAATGCGTTCCGTCCCGCCCCACAAGGACGACGACGGGACGAGCTATTACGAACTGCTCGTGCGTCGTGGGGGAGAATTGAGCCTGTGCCGCTATCGCAAAACATCCGGCAACACGCGACAGATCATCCCCGCCCATGTAACGCGCGAGGTACTCTTGCGTTTGGCGGCCGATTTCTCGGCGGCTATGAACAAGTGAAACAACTCGCTGTCGTTTACCTCGCTGTGAATCGAGTTAGAATCGATTCAATCTCCCCCACCGCTGTTTGCAGCGAGCGGGCGGCCATCTGAAAATTTGTATGCGATGAGATCTCCGGTTGTTCGGCGACGAACTGGGCAGTGATTTTCCGCAGTTTCGACAGCTTTTTCGCCGCGAGCTTCAGATACGCGGCGGAATCCTGGGCCTGCCACGGGCCACCCAGGGCCAACATATAGTCGTACAACTCACGATGGACCTCGCGCAGTTCCTCGATCTCTTCGGCCTCTTCCGAATGTTTCAAAAACGTCCGCACCATCCAGACGTGACTTAACAAGGCGTCGATCCGCCGCATCGCCCCATCCGGCGTCTCGGTCACAGTCTCGTTCGGCGGAAGTTCGCTCATCATTCGTCTTTCTCCGCCGAGTTTCGCTGACTCGTGTCAAAGTATTGGTCAATCGCCAACCAAACGCTGCGGGCATACCGGAAATACCATAGCGGAAACAGCACCGTAAAGAGGGCGGTTACCGGCAGCAAAACCCCTTCGGAAACGGTCTCCGTAAACAAGAGCGTGACGTAGGATGCCGTTACAATGATCGCCGTCACGCCGTAATTAAAGTAAATCGAGCCGAGAAAAAATCCCGGCTCACGCTCGAACGACGCGCCGCAATGTTCGCATTGGTCATTCATCGTAAACCAGCCGCGAAACAAACGACCCTGCCCACACAGGGCACACCGCAACCGCCATGCTCGCCATAACGTCGTGGTCAACTTCATGTTCATTGCAAACACTCCGGGTCTTCGTGGCGAGGGTTGTTGACGTGCGTGCTGACCGGCGTGGCGACAAAGTCATCCCCTTCAAACGGTCGCAGCAGCGATTCCAGACGCTCGCGATGGTTCTCCTGCGGATCGAGCCAGTGGAGAAAATCGGCCGAGTGCAAAATGACAGGCATCCGGTAGTGAATCGGCTGGGTGAATGCGTTCGCAGAGGTCGTTATGATCGTGCAGGTTTCCCACGGCGAAGGCGTTAATGTCGATGACGACGATAACGGCGAATTTGAAGAGGTTGCTGTCAATGGAACACCGGCTCCGCCCGACCAGCGTTCGTATAATCCGGCAAACGCAAAGGGTCGCTCGTCGCGACGGTGGATAAAGTAGGGTTGCTTTTGCTTGCCCAGTTTTTGCCACTCATAGTAACCATCGGCCACGATCAAACAGCGGCGGCTCTTGAACGCACTGCGAAAAGCGGGCTTCTCGGCAACCGTCTCGGCTCGAGCGTTGATCGTTTGATTGCCAATCGCCGCATCCTTGGCCCAACTCGGAATCAATCCCCACCGCAAGCCGACTAACTCCTGATGTTGCACGTCCTTAGGACAGAGGATCGCAGTGACGGGCTGTGTCGGCGCGATATTGTATCGTGGCTGACTAAGCCGATCAGGCAATACGTCGGGCACCGTGTCAAGCTGAAACTGCTCGACCACTTCATGTAAATTCGCGCGCAAGGTTAATCGTCCACACATGCGACTTATTATAGCAAGTTAGCCGCTCGTCGGGGCATTTCCCGCAAAAATCATCACGTCGAAACTACCGGTAAGGTCAGATTACAGTCACCACGGAGAGTTTAAGAGAATGAAGAATGTCCCCATCCGAATAACCAAACAACAGCAATCTCTCTCCTCACTGTGTCCTTGGTGACTCCGTGGTGAAATTCTTCGTTGTTTCGTCGTGAACTTAATTAGTCATAAACTTATTCTTATTGGATGTTGAATTTCTTTTCGTCCGATCCCGTTACACCAATAGTTTCTTCACGACGTTGCCCGCCACGTCCGTCAACCGGAACTCACGACCTTGAAAGCGATAGGTCAATTTCGTGTGATCGAGACCCAGGCAATGCAGGACGGTTGCCTGTAAATCGTGAACGTGGACTTTGTCTTGCACGACGTGATAACCAAAGTCGTCGGTCGCACCGAGAGTGATGCCGGGCTTGATTCCGCCCCCCGCCATCCAGATCGTAAAAGCGTGCGGATGATGATCGCGGCCGAGGAACTTGCTGCCGTTGCGTTCTTCGTTCATCGGCGTGCGGCCGAATTCGCCCCCCCAAATCACGAGCGTCTCGTCGAGCAAGCCGCGTTGTTTGAGATCGGCAATGAGTGCCGACGCTCCGCGATCCGTTTGCGTGCAACGCTCGGGCAGCGAGTTCATAATATCGTCGCCCTTATTCGTACCGTGACTATCCCACCCCCAGTGATAAAGCTGCACGAACCGCACGCCGCGCTCGATCAATCGCCGCGCGAGCAAACAATTATTGCCGAATGAGATTTTACCCGGCTCGGTGCCGTAAGCCTCATGCACGGCTTTCGGCTCTTGCGAAATGTCCATCAACTCAGGGACGGAGGTTTGCATTCGATAGGCCAGTTCGTACTGTTCAATCCGCGTGAGCGTCTCTGGATCGCCCACCTCGCGAAGCTGCATCTCGTTTAAGTCTTTAAGTGCGTCGAGCGAGCGGCGTCGAGTGGCCGCGTCCATGCCGGGCGGATTCGAGACGTATAACACCGGATCGCCTTGCGAACGAAATTGCACGCCTTGATAAATGCTTGGCAAAAAACCGTTGCCCCACAGCGACGTCCCGCCGTCTGGCCCGCTCGGTCCCGAAAGCAGCACGACGAAGCCTGGCAGGTTTTCGTTCTCACTTCCCAATCCGTATGTCAACCAAGAACCCATGCTCGGGCGGCCCAACTGGGGCGAGCCAGTGTTGAGAAAAATCTGAGCCGGTGCGTGATTGAATTGGTCGGTCACCATCGACTTCACAATGGCGATGTTATCAACGACCTTCGCCAAGTTCGGCAGCAGTTCTGAAACGGTCGCGCCGCTTTGACCATGTTGGGCAAACTTATACGGCGAGCCGAGCATCTTCGGCGTTCCCTTGATAAACGCAAACCGCTCGTTCTTAAAAAGCGACTCGGGACAGGGCTGACCGTTTAGCTCCGCCAGCTTTGGCTTATGGTCGAACAGATCAAGTTGCGACGGGGCACCCGCACCAAACAGATAGATCACCCGCTTCGCCTTGCCGGGAAAATGTGAGGGCTTCGGTGCCATCGGGCCTTTGACGACCCTGCCTTGTTCATCTTTACCGGCCGTGTTTCCATCCGCAGCAAAGAGGTTCTCATTCGCCAGTGCGGCCAAGGCCAAGCCACCAATCCCTGCCGCCGAACGGCCGAAAAAATGCCGCCGCGTGAATGCTCTCAAATGTGCAAAAGAGTTCGACATGGTGTTACTCTTTGGGGAAAAAGAATTAGCCACAGAGATACGAGAGATAAAAGAGGGAGAGGGCGGATGCAAACTATTATACTCAGGTCGCCGCATTTTGTCCGGCGTAAAATGGGCCATTTTCAGAGACGCAACTCAGCGAAACTGAAAAATGGAATTTTGAACAGGGGTCATTGATCGTTGTCGTTTTGGATACGTGACGCCTTTTGGTCTCATCATCCCGGAGGGATGTTAGCAATTAGCCGGTGGTTGAGCGCAGCGACACCACCGGAAAGCAAACGAAACTCGCCCCCGATCCCGGAGGGATCGCAGCCCGATTTGACGTCGAGCGAAATTACTCTCAATCCAAATATTGTGGGTCGTACTTGATCCCCGCCCGTTCCAATAATTCGACCAATTCTTCGCGGAAAGACTTGATGCGATGATGTTCGTCTTGATTCGCGATGTAACGCTTGACGTCCTCTCGAGCGGTCGCGCTAACGGTGAACGCCGAGTAGCCCTCCTGCCACGCGAATTCCGTCAAACCGATTTCATCGTGAACCCAAATCGACGCCGACTTTTTTAATTCACGCATGAAGTCGGATAAGCAATGCGTCGCCTTTAGGCCGACCAGTAAGTGAATATGATCCTCAACGCCGCCGATACCTTGAGAAAAACCACCCAACCCGTGGACCGTTCCGCCCAGGTATTCGTGCAATCGACCGCGCCAGGTCGATTAGATCATTCGAGCGCGGTTCTTCGTGCTAAACACGACGTGGTAGTGTAAGCTCACAAAGGTTGATGGCATGATGGTCTCGCTTGAGGTGGGCTGGCATCCCTCCAGGATGCAAACGTGTTTTCGAGACGTCGTCCGGTGGTGTCGCTGCGCTCAACCACCGGCTAATGGCTATGAACCCTTCGGGTTCGACAAAAATCACGTTATCTCGTGCCGTTGCTACCGACTTCTATTTTATCTCCCGCGAACGCTTACGCAAATCGGCACAGCACATCCCGCCCCGCTTTCACCCATTTGTTTAAGGGAACGATGATTTCTAGCCCCGGCAGGTCGGGCACGATGACTTCCGCCCGCGAGCCGAGTTTAATCATCCCGAACTTGTGGCCTTGTTCGAGAACTTCGCCCATCCGGATGTCGCACACGATCCGTCGAGCGATCCCGCCGGAAATTTGTCGCATGATGTACTTGCGATGCGGGGCGTTCTCTTCCTCAAATCCCATCCACATATTTTCGTTGACGATGGCGCTCTCTGGATTGGTCGCACTCATAAACCGGCCCAGGTTGTATTTCAAACGCAAGACCCGCGAACGAATCGGCATTCGATTGACATGCACATTGAGGATTGTGAGATACATCCCGATCCGCACTGCCGGACCGCCGATGAACTCGTCATGTGCGATCTTGCTGATCTCGACAACTTTGCCATCGGCGGGCGAGATGTACATTCCCTTTCCCGTCGTCAATCGTCGCGGCGGATCTCGAAAGAAATTGGCGATGAGCAAAAACAACACGCCCGGCACAGTGGCCAACCAACAAAAGGGGCATGGTAGTAACCACGCGAGCAGCACCGTTATGAGCAATAGCGGCCAACCGATCAGTTGCAATTCGGCCAGTCCCCAGCGGGCGAACGGGATTTTCTCCCGCCAGCGAAAGGGATCATTGTCGGGTGCCCATGCGGCGGTACATTGATTGCGAAAATACTTGAGGTCTCGCGGGTCGAGAATTTCATGCGGACAACCAACCGCGTCGCCCGTTTGCAGCGCGGCCATTTTTTTAACATAGCCCGGGCGAAGGGTCTTCAAATACCAGCGTCGC
This sequence comes from Planctomycetaceae bacterium, assembly GCA_043738845.1. Lineage (GTDB taxonomy): Bacteria > Planctomycetota > Planctomycetia > Pirellulales > DASRSE01 > DASRSE01. Next base: position 3,853 of record JAYUFG010000481.1, on the reverse strand, counting down.
CAGCGGCCCCAGGCAAGTTCGATGTCGCGACAAACACCGCCGCCGGGTTGAATGCTATGGATATTTTCCGGAAGGCGTTCCGGCGGTGTGCGGAGAGGATCAGTATTAGCTGTGGTCATCGAGCAGTAGGGGTTATGAATTTGGGTACGCAGTCAGGCGTATCTTTGGCGTGACTCCTGGAACGCACAGGTGCGTATCCTACGTGACTTAACTCGCTATCCTACTACGGACTTCCGCGAATGAGAAGGCAATGGATCGGTAAAAGGGCTAGCAAAACACGACGATTTTCGCAACAATGATCCGCTTGCTCCAATCGTTCAACTCACCCGAAGCAATTTACGTTTTCATTTATCATAGGCGATAGAAAGTAGAGATTTTGACATGAGTTCCATCGTTGATATTCAAGCCCGACAGATCCTCGACAGCCGTGGCAATCCAACCGTCGAGGTCGATGTCACTTTAATGGACGGCTCGTTCGGGCGGGCGGGCGTCCCCAGCGGTGCCAGTACCGGTGCGCACGAAGCGTGGGAATTGCGGGACGGCGACAAGACCAAGTTTCTTGGTCGCGGCGTCGAAAAGGCGGTCGCCAACATCAACACCCAAATCGCCGCCGAACTCAGCGGACTCGATGCCCTCGATCAGGTCGCGATCGACCGCCGCATGATCGAACTCGATGGAACCGAAAACAAGAAGAACCTCGGTGCGAATGCGATCCTGGGCGTTTCGCTCGCGGTCGCTCATGCCGCGTCCCAACATTGCAACTTGCCCTTGTATCGGTACCTGGGCGGGACGGGTGCGAAGTTATTGCCTGCCCCGATGATGAACATCATCAATGGCGGAATGCACGCCGACAACGATGTCGATGTGCAAGAGTTCATGGTGATGCCGCTGGGCTTTGACAAGTTTTCCGACGCCCTCCGCTGCGGGGTCGAGATTTTTCACAACCTAAAGGCGGTTCTCAAAGCCAAGAAGCTCAACACGTCGGTCGGCGATGAAGGCGGTTTCGCACCCGATCTCAAAAGCAATGGCGAAGCACTCGATCTGATCATGGAAGCGATTGAAAAGGCAGGTTACAAACCGGGAAGCCAAGTTTGCATCGCCCTCGATGTCGCTGCAACTGAGTTTTGGGACGAAAAGAAAAAGGTTTACAAAATCGACAAGAAAGAACTCGATTCGGCGGGCATGGTCGATTTTCTCGCCAATTGGGCAAGTAAGTACCCGATCTGCTCGATTGAAGATGGTTGCAGCGAAGACGATTGGGCCGGTTGGAAACTCCTTTCGCAAAAACTGGGTAGCAAAGTGCAACTCGTCGGCGACGATCTCTTCGTGACGAACACCAAGCGGTTGCAAAAGGGAATCGACGAAGGGATCGCCAACAGCATCCTAATCAAGGTCAATCAAATCGGCACGCTGACCGAAACGATTGAGGCGATCCAACTCGCCCATCGCAACGGTTACACGAGTATTTCCAGTCATCGCAGCGGAGAGACCGAAGATTCCACGATTGCTGATCTGGCCGTCGCCCTTTCGACGGGTCAAATCAAGACGGGCAGCGCGTCTCGCAGCGACCGGATGGCTAAGTACAATCAACTTTTGCGAATTGAACAGAACCTGGGCGACGGAGCGGAGTATGCTGGTCCGCTGTTCAAGCGAAGGTAGGACGTAGGGCGTCACTGGTATACACAACTTTTTCCATCCCGGAGGGATGTTAGCAATTAGCCGGTGGTTGAGCGCAGCGACACCACCGGAAAGTGGTCGGTTCTCGACATTCGACCCCGGCGGGGTCGCAGCGAACCGCGAGATGAGCCGTCGTTAGTGAGGTAAGCTGGCATCCCTCCGGGATGCAAAACATTCTGGGAGATTGTCACCGGTGGTGTCGCTGCGATCAACCACCGGCTAATCGCTGTGACCCCTTCGGGGTCGATACAAACGTGATCCGTCAGAACATTGCCCACATGGACCCCGACTTCTTTCCCGCCGTCGCGGTCGCTTGCATCCTCACGCTCTGGTTGCGGCGATATGTTCGGCGGCCGGGCGTGACCGATCAACCGTGGTTTTGGGTCGCCCTATTCAGCGGAACGGCACTACTGGGCATGTTGCTCATTGTGCCGAAGTACAATCAACGCCAAGCCAAGGTCGAGTTGCGATACATCGCTCGACAAAGGGCTGTTCCGTCCACCTTGCCGGAAGTCAACGGAGCGGGCGGCCCCCCAACCGCCGAGGAAATTCGCCGCCAAGGCGAACCAACGTCTGCTCCATCGCCAGATGAAATGGTGACGAGCTTGATTGTGCCGCCCTATTATTTGGCGATTTTTATCGGCATGATATTTATCGCCGCCGCGATCTGTTTACATCGAAAACTTACGTCGGAAGCGAATAACGCTGCGGCAAAAAACGCCGCCGCAAAAAACACGAACGGGACGACCGCGACATGAACTTCTTCTTTGAAGACCCGTGGAAGTTTGTCATCATCGGCTTGATTGTTGAAATCGGCCTGCTCGTGATGCTCTTTCGGTCGGGCCGCGGCCTCTGGCTGTACTGGATGCTGGGCCTGATGCTCGCCACGACGGCGTTGATCGTGATCGAGCGATGCGTCGTCACAGATCGCGAACAAGTCGAGATCGAACTGTACAACGTGGCAACCGTCCTCGAAACAAACGACGTGGAAGGAGTACTCTCCTTTTTCTCGCCGAACGCGAAAGAAACTCGCGGGCTGGTCCAGGCGCAAATGCCGCGCTTCAAAGTTGAAAGCGTCAGCATCAAGAACGATCTGAAAATCATCGTGAATGATTTGACCTCGCCCCCATCTGCCCGGGCGGAATTTCACGTCGTCATAACTGGCGGAACGGCGCGCGGCGACCTGCACGGCCTTTCCCTACCGCTGTCCTTCGCGGTGCTTTACGAACGGGTCGGCGGCCGTTGGTTGATTTCAAGTTACGACGACCACGGCGCACTGCACGGAATGTAAATTAGTGGTGCCCTGCATGGAATGAGCCTCGCCGGGCGATATGGGCAGACGCATTTGCAATGATCGTTGGTTGGTCTTTCGATACGTGAATGGGCCGCCGTTATCGCCCATCTGTAAGAAGTCGTAGGTCACTTGCCGGGCTTGGCTCATTTACCTGTCTTGACGCAAAACCGTCGGCAACGGTGAAATTCCGCCTATTCGTCCACCGGGTCGCTCGGTATACTTCGCGACCTTATTTCCCCCGGCATTCGCCGAACTTTTTTGCGCACTATCGGCCACTCATGCCTGAGAGCGATACGAACCTCTGTCGCCGCCCATTCCATCTCGTGCTGCTTGGCACGATGTTGCTGGTGTGCGCGATGTCGTCGGGTTGCGTGCAGCGGCGGATTTTGGTTCGCAGCAATCCGCCGGGGGCACAGGTCTACATCGACAATTATGAAATCGGCACGACGCCCTGCTCGACCTCGTTCACGTATTATGGGACGCGCGAAATTCGCGTCGTGAAAGATGGATATGAAACGCTCGTCGTGCGACAGCCTTTTCCCACGCCTTGGTATCAGTACGTCCCGATTGATTTCGTGACCGAAAATCTTTGGCCGCAGGAAATTCGCGACGAGCGAGTCGTCGATTACACTTTAATTCCACAGCGGATCGAGCCGACGAGTCAACTACTCGGTCGGGCGGAACAACTCCGCCACCAGACCGCTCCCCGCCCGCCAGCGATCCTGCCGGGCGGTTTCAATCCAGGTGGCCCGAACCCGTCGTTCAATGGCGGATTTCCCATCCCTCCGCCCGTCCCGTTCACGCCGAGTAATTCCTCACCCAGCGGTGCGCAATGGCCGTCCGACGCGATTAAGTAAGTCCGATTCGTCCATTGTCGTCTTT
>JAYUFG010000480.1:0-9682 GCA_043738845.1 Planctomycetaceae bacterium | reverse complement strand
TGCGGGGACAGGATTCGAACCTGCGACCTCGAGGTTATGAGCCTCGCGAGCTACCGGGCTGCTCCACCCCGCGATAGGTGAATTCGACGGGATGAAATTCGCACCGCGAACCGGGCACCAAAAATAAGGGGCACCGACAACGGAAACGTATCAAACTGGTCGTGAGGTTATTATATCGGCGAATCGCTGCGTGACAAGCGGCGAAATTCGACCCAGCGGTCAAATCGAACCAAACGACAAACACCGCTCGCTATTAGCGGGGTGCGGTTCGTTTAATCGGTACAACTGGCCCTCCTGTGGCGGTATAATCGTCCAACAGCAAGAGCCAGTCTCGCGGAAAAGGTTCACTTCCCAAACGCGGTTTTCTTCAGGCTGATCGACTTCGCGACATCCTTTTCGCCCATCACGGCCATAACAAAATAACCGACCGTCAGTTTCTTTTCGTCCTGATTGTCGATTCCGACGTAATCAATGGCGGTGTTGGCGTCGATTTTGATTTCTTTGGCGGATTTGCCCGACCCAATGGAGATGGACTTGTCGTCCTTACCGACCGATGCGATCGCGCCGGTCATTTTTACATCTCTGGCTTTCTTTCCGGCCGCCTGACTGGTTGGCAACGTGGCGAAGACAGCAACCAGGAACAAACCGAGGACGAACAGTATGCGAACTGGTGTAACACGCGACATGAGATGGGCCTCCAGAAATATGACCAGTAAATTCGGAACCGATGAGCGACGCTTTCATTGTACCCAGCCGGAAATGGGCGACAAGGTGAAGATTCGCTCGAATTTTCGATGTGAAAGTTTCGGACGTAATTCCCGAAAAAACTGTCATTTACGTCCGTCACTCAACGCCGTTGGCTGGGTCGTATCCCAGTTTTTTGGCCTGCGCATGGTCCGACTTGGCTTGCTCGGCGTTGCCCAGGGCCTCTTGAATTAGTCCCCGATGTTCGTACATGACCGCGAGATTTTTTTCAATTTCGCGAAGGGACGACTCTTTATACCGGCTTTGCTGGGGAGGAAACTGCATTCCATCGATCCGTTCATGGTGCTGATTCGTCAGTTTGATCGCGGCCTCGATGTCGGCCAAAGCCTCGGTGTTTTTTTCCAGACGAAAGAACACAAACCCTCGGGTATCGAGCAACGCCGCGTCGTCCTCAGAGTTTGCTTGCGTTGGATCGTCGACGCCGTGTGCCGTGAGCGTGGCTTGAATATCCACTAGGGCCTTATCAAGTTCGACATTTGCCAAGGCACGGTAATACGCTCGGTGGTTGAGGAGCGTCGGCTCTTTACCGGAATCCATTTCCAGGGCGGTCGTACAGTCCTTAATCGCTTCATCGGACTCGCCGCGACGGCGATGGACCATGCTTCGCATGACGAGAGCATCACTCACAATCAGAATTGCCCGACCCTGTTTCTCCTTAACCGTTTCGATCACATGATTCACATCGGTTAATGCGCCATCCAGATCGCGATTTTGCAAACGGATTTTGGCACGAGTCACGTACCGGTCCAACCGTTTGTCGGGCTGCCACGAAATCGCCGTATCCATTTCCGCCATCGCGGCGGGATAGTTTTCGTCCCAGTAGTGTTCCATCGCGTGGGCTTCGTGCATTTCCGCAAACACACCGCGCGCCTTTTTCCACACCCCAATAGCCAACACACCGACGACCAAAAACGCGGCCAAAATGCCCACCCAGCGGCGGGAATGCCGCGACTCGGGCAGGCGAAAACCCTTCCGTGCCCCGGGGACATCATCAAATGTAACGGGAATCGGAAACCCGAACTTATCAACAGGTCGATTGGGTTGAGACATAAGCACCACTCTTAGAAAAATAGCGACGGCGAGTTTGATATTATTGAACGACCGAAAAAACGAAACTCGCCACACCTTCAACCTATCGCAGCCGATTCAGTCTGACAACCCGGCTTCCGGACCAAGACAATCCGAAAGAATCCGTTCATTCCGGCGTTTTCGTCCATTTCCACGACGAGTTCCGAGCTTCGCAAAATCGTCTCTAATTTTCGATTCACATGCGTTGCAACCAGACTCGCCAAAGGATTCAACAGCCGCAGTTTCCAAGGGATCGGCCCAGTGTCCGGGGCGAACTTGTCAAAAATCACCGCTCGACCTCCGGTGCGCAAGACCCGCTCGACCTCGCAAAGGCAGCGAATCGGGTCGGGCACCACCGCCAAAATTAAATGCAACACCACCGCGTCAAACGAACCGTCGGCAAAGTCCATTTGTTGCGCGTCCATCACCCGACCAACCGCGGCGATATTGAGTTTCCGCTTTAACTCCTGAGCATGTTGGTTCAGCCGCCCAATCATGGCGGGCGTAATATCAATCGCGGTCGCGTGTACGCCCGGCGGCAAAAAATCGAGATCAACGCCCGTCGCCGCCCCGACCAACAAGACCCGTTCTCCGGCTTGCAAATTGAGAACCTCAAACGACCGCTTTCGCTGCGGGGCAAAGACTTTGGCCAACCGGTTATAGATGGGTGCCCAAACCGTGTAGCGAATGCGATTCCAGGCGTTCGTATTAAAAAGGGCCATGCGGTGGCAGTAATTTGTTTTTGTAAGGATCGAGGGTCGAAGAATCGCCGTTTTCTCGGCAATTCCACCCGTTGCGTTTGAACGCCGGGTAGGTACGATATTCATCTAAATACGATTTCCTATTATATGTTTTACCACGCTCCCTTGACTATGCCCACCGAACCCCTCACCGAATGGCAGCAAAAAAAGGCCGCCATCCGCGAACAAGCCCACGAAAACCGCCGTCAGCAAGAGAACAAGGACGAACTGAGCAAAGTGATTTGCGACAAGTTCATGGCTCTGCCCGCATATTCGGCGGCGAAGACCATTCTCTTTTATATCGACGTGCGAACCGAAGTCCGCACGCGACAGTCTTTGCCCGCCGCTTTGGCCTCGGGCAAAAAAATCGTCGTCCCATGGTGCAACGATCAAGGCGAACTGGAATTGTTTCATCTGACCAACATGGACGAGTTGTCGATTGGAATGTACAAAATTTTGGAACCCAAGCCCGAGTTGCGAAATCTGGCCGAACATCGGGTGGACGTGAAAGACCTCGACTTGGTCATGGTTCCCGGCGTCGCATTCGATCGTCGCGGGGCGCGGATGGGACACGGCAAAGGCTACTACGACAAGCTGCTCGAACACGCCCGGCCGAATACGCCGCTGGTCGCTTTGGCTTTTGAATGTCAATTGTTCCCGGAGATTCTCGTGCAAACGCACGATGTTTTCATGGATCAAATCATCACTGAAACAACGACCCATCCCGGCCGCAGCCGCTAGTAAAAAGTGGAATGGAACGGAAGGAACTTTGCAATTATGCCCGCCCTTGTCGATGACACTTACGCCGAAGCCTTTCGCAGCCTGTATGCGGAAGTTCTCATCACCGCTCGCGATAAAAAATGGCTCGATCATGCCGTCCATAACTGCACCGGCAACGCTAGCAGTACGATCATGTGCGATTGCGAGGCGGGCCTCGATCGTTACGTCGGACCGGGTTTTGATGAATCGTTTACAACGCCCGACGGTCGACCCGGTGCGATCATTCAATTTCACGTGCCGCGATTTCGCAAAGATCGTGTCGAGGCTCTGGAGCGTTCACTGCTCGTTCGTGTTAGCCAAAATGTCCTCACCTGTGCGACGACGGCCTGCTTCAACCTGATCCACAGCGACCCGAACTACAAACTCGGCTTGAAAATCTCGTACTTCGGCGATGGCTTTCAAACTCGTGACATTCGCTTCAACCGCAAGGTCTACGTGATTCCGCTGCTCGGCGGAGAGTTCGTGATGGACCGCCGGTTTGGAAATGCCGACGGACTGATGGGCGGAAACCTGTGGTTCCTCGGTCGAGATGTTGATTCGGCCCTATTGGCGGCGGAAAAAGCTGCCGAGGCCGTCGCCCGAACGCCCGGCGTGATTATGCCCTTTCCCGGCGGGATTGCTCAAAGCGGCTCCAAGGCGGGCAGCAAGTACAAGTTCAGCATCGCCAGCACTTACGAGAAATTCTGTCCCACGCTTAAACAGCAACTCGGCGAGGCGTCCGGCGTTCCCGACGGCGTGCAGTCGATTATGGAGATCATCATTAACGGCCGTGATCTGGCGACCATCGTGACGGCCACCCAAGCGGCAATCAAGGCTTCCGTAGACACGCCCGGCCTCGTAAGAATCTCCGCAGGCAATTACAACGGCCGACTCGGCAAGAGCTTTATTTATCTTCATCCGGACCAACAGCCAGCGATGTAATTGTCCGTCATAAAGCCGCGACCGTTGGTCGCGGAGTGGAGCGGACCAAGTTGGCATTTCTCAATGCGGTTCGCGTGCGGTGCGAGTGCGGATCAAATGAGCGGCGGTGCCGTTTTGCCAACATCGCCAATCCTCTTATCCCGATGACGACCGATTGCGTAACGCCCCGCGACCAACGGTCGCGGCTTTGTGATTTTCCTTGGCAATCGCGTTTGGGTACACGATCACCATAAAGCCGCGACCGTTGGTCGCGGAGTGGTGCGGACCAAGTTCGCATTTCTGGTTGCGGGTTGATCGCGCGACGACAATTGTGGGCATCATGTCCGACCAGCGACGCACCTTCGACGACAAACTTTACGTTCACTTCCTGACGTTTTCGGTTTATCGCCGCCGCAAGCCCCTCGACCTCGACCCTCCGAAACGAATTTTACTCGGCGTCCTGAATGGCCAGTTAGAAAGTTTGCCCGCTTAGCCGGAGCGTCCACGCCCGGCCTGACTTGTTTAACAACACGGTGCTATTGATTTTGACCTGATTTGTTGTTCGCCCGTCCCCGATGACGACCGCCGATTCCACCACGATCAGGCCACGCCCCGAACTACGTCGTGAGTTTTGGCGAAGTGGTTTTGGCGAGGGGACAAATTCTGGCAGCCAAAATATTATGCGTTGGAAATTTACAGTCGTCAGAAAATCGAAAAGAAGCTAAACTACATCCACTTGATTCCAGTCCCGCCGCTTAGCCGCCGCGTCCACGCGGTGAGTACACCAATACGAGCAACGTCGAAGCGTCGGCGTGAAAATTAGACTGGGTCGAGTGACGACGTCAAAAAAATGCCTCTTTGCTGCGCCCCAGGTTGCAAAAGCAACCTGAGCCACCCGCTAACAACTTATCATTGACTTCAAGGTGAATCGAGCAATGGAACAGAACTACCTGGATCGCGCGTTACAAGACGGTCACTTGCGCATCGACAAGACGGGAAAGACTGAGAAAGTCGTATACGTCGCCGTCAGCCATGCGGAGCGTTGGTCCGATCCGGAAGAAAAGGTTCGCGCCGCGTTCTATGCGGAGTTGATTTACCGCTATGGCTATTCGCCGGACCGAATCGGTGTCGAGGTCACTGTCCCGGATCGATTGCCAAACGATCACGCCGACTTGATTGTCTTTCACGACGACGACCGTAAACGGCCGTTCGCGGTCATCGAGTGCAAGAAAGAATCCATTAGCGACGCGGAGTTCAATCAAGCCGTCGAGCAGGCCTGGGGCAATGGAAATGCCCACAAGTTCCGAGCGGCCTATGTCGGCGTGATCGCAGGCATCACCCGGCGATTTCTGGACTGTGCCGACAAGTTCGGTGCGCTAGAACGCGACAAGAATATCGTTGCCGATTTGCCGACCAATTACGCGAAGCCACCGGCGTACAAGTATCGCAAGGGCGTCAGCAATGAATGGCAGGACATCCGCCCCGTCAGCAAAGGCGAGTTGATCGCCGCGATCAAGAAGTGCCATCAAACGCTGTGGGGCGGCGGGCGGTTATCGCCTCCAGCCGCGTTCGGTGAGTTCTGCAAAATCATTTTCGTCAAGGTTCGTGACGAGAAGGCCGACCGCAAGAAAGGCCAGCCTTACGAATTCCAGATCAAGACCGACGAAGCCGCCCCCGCTTTGGCAAAGCGCATCAAGTCCATGTACGCCGAGGCCCAGGAGATCGACCCGGAAATCTTCAAGGAGCCAATCAAGATCGACGATGGCACACTCAAAATGTGCGTCTCGCACCTAGAGGGAATCAACTTCAACGCGACCGACCTGGACACCAAGGGCGTTGCTTTCGAGCAGTTTCTAGACGGCTTCTTCAAAGGCGACTTCGGCCAATACTTCACCCCACGTGAGATCATTCAGTTTTGCGTGGAGATGCTCGCGCCGGGAAACGAACAGTTGGTTCTCGATCCCGCCTGCGGTTCCGGTGGGTTCTTGTTGTACGCTCTCGATTACATCCGCCACAAAGGACTGGAGTTCCACGAAGACGGCTCAACCGCCCATTACAAATACTGGCACGACTTCGCCGAGCGGCGGCTCTTCGGCATCGAGATCAACGATGAAATCAGCCGCGTTGCCAAGATGAATATGATCCTTCACGACGACGGGCACACCAACGTCGCGGGGGCCGACGCGCTCGATAAATTCCAAATACTCAAGGACCACAACCCCAAGCTCAAGCAAAATGCCTTCGACGTCATCCTGACCAACCCGCCCTTCGGCGCAATGGTCAAAGAGACTGAAAAGGGCAAGGCGTACATGGAGGGATGGGAATTACTCCGCTACATCGGCAAGGGCAGTGAAAATGCGGGGGGGGGGGGGCAAGATGGGGAACGTGCTGACGCACGGGCCGGAAAGAAATCGGTCAAGGCGCGCGCCTCGATCAAAACTGAAATCCTCTTCTGCGAGCGCGTTTGGCATTTTCTGAAACCGGGTACGGGCCGCGCCGCGATCGTGCTTCCCGACGGAATCCTGACGAACTCGTCTTTGCAAGGCGTGCGCGATTGGCTCTTGCAACGGTTCCAACTCCTGGCCGTAGTGAGTCTGCCGCAAGAGGCGTTTCAACACGCGGGCGCAGGGGTCAAAGCGAGCGTGATCTTTGTGCGCAAGCGGGCCGAGAATGAACAGCCCGATGATGACGAAGCGATCTTCATGGCTGCCCCGGCAAACATCGGCTACGACGCCACGGGCCGAAAGACCGCCCGCGTGAGCATCAAGAGCGAGAACGGACGCAAAAAGGTCGAGGTCCACGCGACGGACCTGTTCGAGATCGAAGTGACGTTCGAGAAGGCGGCCCAGGCGGGCACGGGCGAAATGGAATGGCAGGAGAAATCCCGCCGGGTGGTCACGGGCACGGGCGTACTGGGCCAGTACTGGGCATTCCAGAAGAAGCCCGAACCTTTTTTCGTCTAAGCCCCGGCGAGTTGCAGGCACGCGGAGTGTGCTTTGCAATCCGACGGGGCGAAGCCGAACGGCTGGATCCGAAGTTCATCATTCACGGCGGGCACCAGGCCCTTCACGGTGTTCGCACGGCCACGCTTGGTTCACTCACGCTTCAAGAGCCGGACTACGGCGGACCGTACCGCGCTGTTCCGCTTGAAGGCGACGCCTTCAAGTACATTCGAGTGACCGACTTTGGCGACTTCGGTATCCCCGAAGGTCACGAGTACGTCGGTGCCGATGGATTCGACCCCGGTTACGTTCTCCAAGATGGTGACCTGCTATTTGCGAGAAGCGGAGCGACTGCTGGCAAGACCTTCATGTACACCCGCGACATCGGCCCCGCAATTTTCGCGGGGTACTGTATCCGTTTCCGCTTCGATCCCGCGCGCGTGTTGCCCGGATTTGTTTACTTCTACACGAAGACAGACCGTTACCAAGCGTGGGTCTGTTCCATTCAGAGGCCATCGGGTCAGCCAAACATCAACAAGGAAGAGTTCAAGACCTTCACTATCCCAATCCCCGACCCTCCGAAGCAACGGGAGTTGCTCGCCGCCCTCGACGCGGCCCGCGCGGTGCGGCGACGGAAACTGGTGGAGGCCGAATCCCTCCTCGGCGGTCTCGACGCCTTCGTCCTCGACACGCTGGGTCTCACCCTGCCCCCGCCCGATGGCCGCACCGTCTATGCCGTTCGCCTCCGCGATGTCCGCCAGCGATTCGACCCCGACTACAACAGTCCCCGCTTCCGCACGCTCCGCGCCAAGATCGAACGCGGCAAGTTTCCAAGCGATTCGGTCGGAAACATCTTCTACCCGATCATCTCCGGCTTCGCCGCAGGTGGCGACGATCAGACCGACGACCCGACCGTCGGCGTTCCGCACATCCGCCCGCTCAACATCAGCAACACCGCCGAACTCCACTTTGACGGTACGAAGATGGTTCCCCACTCCGCTGTCGAACCAGGCGACTTCTTGAAGCAGGGCGAAGTCCTCTTCAACAACACCAACTCGACCGCCTGGGTTGGCAAGACCGTTGTCTTTGACGCGGACCGCGAATGCGCTTGCTCCAACCACATTACACGGCTCACGCTGATCGACAAGCAGCACAGCCCGTACTACTTTGCTGCCCTCTTCAACGCCCTGCGCGGACTCGGATATTTCGGCTTGCTCGCTACGAACTTCAACAACCAAGCTGGCGTCAACGTGGACACGCTCAAAGCCGTCCGTTTCCCCGTCCCCGATTCCGCTACGCAGAAGAAAATCGCAGCCGAAGTCTCCCGCCGCCGCGCCGCCGCCCGCCGCCTGCGAGAAGATGCCGACCACCTCTGGGATGACGCTAAACACCGTTTCGAGGAAGCACTCTTAGGGCCGGAAGTAAAGTCACACGGGCCAGCGGCCCATACCACCAAGGGAGACTGCTAACCTATGAGTAAGCTCCCCTATCTCGTCGCCGAAGTGAACGCCGCGCTCGAGGTCTATCTCTCCGGACGAACTGGCCAGCAATACAACCGCACGGCGTACATTCTCTGCGACGACGCCGCCGAACTGGCTAGCAAACTGTTTCTCCTAACGGACTCGCGCGCCTGGAGTGACACCAAGGCCAACGGCCATTTCAAACGCTTTAAGGAGGTCACGACGGAAGTTCGAGGCGTCTTCCTCGCCAAGCGGGCTGCCCACCATCCGGCCGCCGATACTCTGCTGAATCGAATTGAAGGTCGCCGCGACCGCCGCAATGAATTTTTTCACTCAACGCATCTTCTCGACCTCAACCTACATCCCCGCGACTGTGTCGAAGCTTTCTGTGACCTGCTGGACTACGGCAAGTTGTTATTTCCTGCCGACTGGGATATCGCGGTCACAGCGTGGGGCAATATGGAGACATGTGAGGCTGTGATCCGACTCGACAGAAAGAGCTACAACGATCCCAGTATAGGCCCAAAGGTCAACGACGTCTTTGCAAAATGGCGAAGCCAAGGTGTGAAACCAAAAACGCTCGGCTGCGAAGTCGCCCACCATGCCGAAGATATGCACTTGCGCCTGGCCATTCGTAATGGCGGCAACGCACTTCGAGACAAGCTCCGCGCAATGCTCTAGCCAACTACCGTTGGCTCTTATTGACCATCGTTCTATCGCGTGTGGTCTCGGTTGGTTTCCAAGCGAGGGCGCAGCGAAGAGGCTCCAACGCATTCTTTCAGCGGGCGAACGAACCGCTCGACGACCGCGTTGCTGCCATGTTGGCGGAACGCACGAATCGAGGACGGATGTTCCGCCGCTGGCACCATGCCTCAAACCCGTCGCATTTCGAAAACCCCGTAATTTCTCGTGTAAAAAATACGCAACACGACAACACCAGCCTTAAATTTGCGATTTTCCCGACGATTTTGCCCAACAGCACCTCCTAACATTGGCCTCGCATCCTCCCAATCGCGAAATAACACCG
>JAYUFG010000479.1:0-9726 GCA_043738845.1 Planctomycetaceae bacterium | reverse complement strand
GGACGCATCAACAAGAACGCGACATGCGGTTCTCCCCGCTGCAAGGCGGCGATCCATTCCTCGCACAAGGCCGTCGCTCGTGCGTGCAATATCTGATGTCGCACGATGAACTGGGTCGGCGAGGCCGCAGCAAAAAACAACCCGATGACGAGTCCCGCCGCCGCCCAGCGTCGGCCCGTCGGGCGCGGTTCTGAATGGGACATCGAATAGAACGCCCACGTGGCCAGTAACACCGCCGCTACGGGCACCAGGACCAGCATCGGGTGCGAGAGAGCGACAGGGGAAGCCAAACCGAACAGAAAGGCGACCACGGCCAGTCCGCTGACGGGTCGATAGGGCGAATGCTCATCGGTCGCGGAAAAGACCGTGCGTTCGCTATCAGGTTGGCCCGTTTCGGTGGTCATGTGACAAGATGTCCGAAAAAGTCGGCTAGCACAATTGGTCCCAGGACATTTGGAACTGCGCGTTTGCGTTTAGGGTCCACGTCGTTCAAGCCGTTCGAGTTCGGTAATTCGCTCGTAGGCCCGGCGAAAATACTTTCGTCCATACAGCATAATGGCGATATTCACCGCACCGCACGCTGCGCCCAACTTGATCATGCCCCAATGTTCGGCCGATTTTTCAGGCTCACCGTGGTTCAAAGCAAGGGCGGCCACAACAATCATGACAATTCCAAACAGCAGTAACAGCCCGCAGATGACAAACCAAGACACCATGCAGATATTAAGCACCGTGCGATAACGGGAGCGGCGGAGCGGCGGTTTCGGATTTTCAGAGGCCATGAATCGTGTGGTAAAAAAATGATTAAGGTAAATCGTCGCCAAGTGCGGATGAGCCGTCGTAACGTCAGTGAGCTACGTCCCTTCGCGACCTTTGGGAAATCGGAACACGCTCGGATCGGGTGAGGCGGCCTTCAACTCTTCAAGTTTCTTGCGGCTGGCACCGTACCGCAGGATGAAATCGCCCTGCGCGTCAAAAATATAATCGTTGTCTTTGTCCGAAGCGGCTTGGCCCAATGCGCCATACGATTGACCCTGCATAAAACCGAGCCACGTGCGATCCGCCGAGAGGGGCAAGCTCGACGTAGCGGGACTGGCCTCGACCGAGTCGCGAGGAATTGGAGCGAGGTGAAAGGTCATGCAAGCAAAACAGGCCAGAATCCAGCCCGACCAGAGACTAAAAAAGACCCCGCCCCCAAGATCGACCGGTTTGATGAACCGCACTTTTTCCACCGTCAGGCGGTCGGTGAAAACGCGGAGCAGAAACATCGACCCGGCAAACAACAACCACGCGGCCAGGACATCCCACACATAATCGAACGTGATGTTCCAACCCTTGGCCATTTCTGCGACCGGCTCGAAGTAGTTCGTCGCGAGCAGCCCGGCGAAGATTACGTTGATCAGTGTGACCATGTTCTTCCAGAGACCTCGATTAAAATTAAAGGCCACGGTCACGAACAGAATAATGACGAAGATGATGATGAACATGAGGTGTAGGGTGTTAGGACTTGCCGCGTTGGTTTTTCAGATTCGCTCGATCCGGCGTTCCATTCAATGGTCGTGAAATCGGCTGTATTATTGTTTCAAAATCCGTTGCAACTCTTGAATCGAGATCACTCCCTTTGCCGCCAGGAGAATTCCTTCCTCTTGCAACGTCTTCATGCCAGCTTTTCGCGCGGCGAGTTTGATCGTTTCTGGCTTCGGTGTTTTGATGATGGCTTCGCGGACTTCGTTGTTGACGACCAAGAGTTCAAAGAGGGCCGTGCGGCCGAAATAACCGATCCCGCCACATTGTTCACACGGCTTGAGCTTCGATTTCTGACCGGCAATCGGTGGTTGATAAACGGTCGCGTTGTACATCGTTGAGATACGTCCTTCCGGCAGTCCCAACTGTTTGAGCAATTCGGCCGATGGCGCAAATCCGGCCCGACATTTATCGCACAGCTTGCGAATGAGTCGTTGATTGACGACGGCCGAAACGGCGGTCGCGAATTCCTTGGGCGGAATTTTCAAGGCCAACACTCGTAGCAGTGCGTCGGTGCAGTCCTTGGCCCGCAAGGTCGCGACAACCATCCGATCTTCGGCCGGTTGTTCACACAGGATTTTGACGGTTTCCACGTTGGGAATGTCGCGACAGACGATCACATTAGGATAAGTCCTCACCAATTTCGGCAGGACCGTCGCGGGCGATTCTCCTTTAGAAGAGTCGTAGGTCGTGACGTGGACATTTTCCGTATCTCGTTCGCGGCGAGCGACGTCCTCGATGGTTGCGTGCTCCCGCATGTAACGGTCGCGAGATTTCAGGAAAACGTCAATCGTCGTGGTGAGTCCGTTGCCGGGTAAGGCGGAGAACAAGATCAGCCCACCTTCCTTCTTGTAGACTTCGACCAATTGTTCTTCGATTTTCGTCCGCAAACCCAACTCATCCGGTTTGCTAAAGGGCATCTTCTTGTCCGCGATTTGTAGCATCGCTTTTTCACCAGTCGGCGTTCCCTGACTGGTGAAACGACATTCGTATTTGACGCCCGACAACTCGGCCAGGAATTTTCCGGTCAAGGTTCCGCGGCGGTCTTTCCCCTGTTGACCTGCTAATAGTAGTAGAGTGGCGATAGCGTTCGTGGCGGGAACACGTTCGTGTGTTTTTTTGATGGGGTGCAGTACGCCGTCAATCTGATGCTGCATGACGACCTGCACGGCGGAACTTTCAATTTGCAACCCGTCAGCCCGACGTTCCAGTGTTTCGGCGATCAACTCCTTAACGGTGACAAAGCCGGGCGATTGTCGGGCGACCAACAAGGCCGCTTGATTGGCCCCATCGTTGACGCCACCGATGGGGGTGAAGTTGACCGGTGGGCCAGCGTCCTGGGCCAGCTTTTTCTGGGCAGAAACTTTCACGCCGAGCGATTTTCCCCGGTCGGCAATCAAGTGGCGAATATGTTCGCGAGTTAAAACTCGTTCGTGCTCTTCAACCCGTTTATTTCGCAGCAGAATGTACGTCGTCAACGGTGCAAACAATGCCAGCAACAGCAGGAAATAGGCCAGCAGAAACGACGAGAGCAAAAACAACAACAGCATGGCCCCGAAGAACGTGAAGACCATGACTGGATTCCACACCCGATAATTCCAACGGATGTTGAAACAATCGGTGGCCACCCACTCGGTCGCTTTGATCCAGACCCAAAACAGACCGATCACGAAACCGATCCGAACCGGGCTGAGATAAAATCCGAGACCTCGGGAAAATGGCTCCGACGCACTGGGCCACGTATTCACCTCGGCGCAAGCGGTCGAAGCATACGCCAAAACGGCGAATAGTGCGACGAGTAATCGCGCACAGGGCAATCGCCCGACAGGAACCGACGGACAGCGGCCAAAAAGTCTTTTCAATTCTGACGACAACTTCATTACAAAATTCCCGGTTGCGAAACATTGATCCCTTTGAGTGCCATCTTCAGCGCATCGACGTTCGGCGCGACCTCAAACGCGGTCGCCCGGTCGATCAAGTCCTTATCGACTAATTCCTTCAAGCTCATCGTGAAATCCTGCATCCCGAGGCTGGCCGACATGCGAATCAGGTCGGGGAGTTTTTCGTCCTGCCCTTCCAAAATAACTTTTTTCACCGAGGGCGAAAACGTCATGATCTCGACCGTTGGCACCCGACCCACACCCTCCTTGATCGAGGGCAACAGTTTTTGGGCGACGATCCCCTTCATGTTGAAGGCCATCGCACTCCGCAAGGCACTGTGCATTTCGGGCGGGAAGAGGTCCAAAATACGACCGATCGTCGTCGCCGCGCTCGAGGCGTGAATCGTTCCAAAGACCAAGTGGCCCGTTTCCGCCGCGTGAATCGCCGTCATAAAGGTTTCTTGATCCCGCATTTCACCGACCAACATCACGTCGGGGTCTTCGCGGACGGCGTGCTTCATCCCGATTTCAAAATCCTTGACGTCGGTGCCAATCTCCCGCTGGTTAATCAGACATTTATCTTCCGTGAACAAAAACTCAATCGGGTCTTCGAGCGTGAGGATGTGCTTGCGATAATTCTTGTTGATGTAATTGAGCATCGAGGCAATCGTCGTACTCTTGCCCGACCCGGTCACGCCTGCCAGCAACACCATCCCTTGATCGTACTTGCACAAATCTTCCATGATCGGCGGCAAGTTGAGTCCGGTAAAGTCGGGAATCCAACTACTGACCCGCCGGGCGACCATCCCGATGTGGCCCATCTGCTGAAACAAATTCACGCGAAACCGCCAGCGAATTCCGTCGGCCTCGACGACGTGGGCAAAGTCGGCCCCGCCGGTGGTGTCGAAGATTCCCTGCGTTCGCTCGTTCATCAGGGCGCCGCACAGGCGAACCATTTCGGCGTCGTCAATCGGTGCGCGATTGAGCGGGCGGAGAGAACCTTTCACGCGGACGTAAGGGGGCTTATCGACTTTTAGGTGCAGGTCGGACCCTTCGAGCTTAATGATCGCGCGAAAAATTTTATCAATTTCGAGTTCTTCGCGCTTTTGCACGAACCGCTCAGCAAGTTTTTCTGTATCGGACATAGCACTTCAGTGAGTCGTAGGTCAGGCCTAGGGCCTGACAAATGTTTGTTAGCACCGTTTTGTCAGGCCACAGGCCTGACCTACGGTTGTGATATTGATTAACCTCGGAATTGTCAAACCGCCAATCGGATCGGAATCCCCTGCGCCGCCATCACACGTTTTGTCTCTTGAATTGTAAACTCGCCGAAGTGAAAAATACTCGCGGCGAGGGCGGCGTCCGCCTTGCCCAGCGTGATCGCGTCCGCCAAGTGTTCTGGCTTGCCCGCCCCGCCGCTGGCCACGACGGGAATCGAAACGGCTTCGCTCACCGCGCGGGTGATCTCGATGTCGTAACCGTTCTTGGTTCCGTCGCAATCCATACTGGTGAGGACAATTTCGCCCGCCCCAAGGCGTTCGACTTCTTTGGCCCAGGCGACCGCTTCAAGGCCCGTCCCGATCCGCCCGCCGTTGATGTGGACCTCCCAAAACTCGCGGCCATTTTTCTGCACCCGCTTCGGGTCGATATTGACGACGATGCACTGGCTGCCGAACTTGCGGGCGGCCTCGCGCACAAAGTCGGGATTCTTCGGAGCGGCGGAGTTGATCGAGACCTTGTCACAACCGGCGTTCAAGAGCGAGCGAATGTCGTCGATGGTGCGAATTCCGCCACCGACGGTGAGGGGCATGAAAATGACTTCCGCCGTGCGACGGACCACATCGAGCAAAATCGCCCGGGTCTCGTGGCTGGCGGTGATGTCGAGATAGACCAACTCGTCGGCCCCTTCGGCCTCATAGCGCGCGGCGACCTGGACCGGATCACCGGCATCGCGAAGATTGACGAAATTGGTCCCCTTCACGACGCGCCCTTTATCGACGTCGAGACAGGGGATGACACGTTTGGCCAGCATGAGATGGAGGGCGAAAGCCCGTTGGATGAACACCGACGTAATTCCGGCAAGTTACGAACAGCATTCACTTTAGGCCACCGGGCGAGAGAGGTCAACCGCCCGGCAATTCGCCGGTTTTTGTCGGGGAAATCGTGCATCGGTTAAGCAGCGCAATGGCGTAAGTCCATAATCGTATCGGAATGTACGGCGGGACGAATTTTTTCTTGAGAAAAATACGGTTTGTTCAGTCGATGTTCATTGGAAGCCGGTCGCAGTTTGACATCGGACATTTATCACTGCTAGACTGACATTCAACTTTCCCAGTATTTTTACCGCTTAAACTATAGGCTCAACGACGAGGTCATCGATGGGCGTTCTCACTGATTTTGTTGTTGCAAATTCGTCCGACGCAAAGGAAGTTGCTGATTGCTTGGATCCGAGCGGAGAACTAGGCGGAGTCGCTGCCAAGGGAATCGACCAAGTCAAAATGGGGACGCTTTATGCGATCTTGACGGGAACGGAGTACGACCCTGAATTCATGTTGACGGATGATTCCTTTCTACACACGGCTGACGAAGATGGTTCCTGGGTTCAACTCGTCCCGCCAGACATGGTCTCACGGCTATCATCATTATCCGACTCTGAGATACCAAGAATCTCAAAAGAATGGGGCCAGACCGAAGAATTCGACCCTAAATACTGTGGCTGGTCGTCCGAAGACATCGAATCGTTTCTGCAGGAAATTGCGGGGCTTTCCCGAAGGGCAAGATCGGAAGGAAAATCGGTCTTAATGTGGACGTCCCTGTAATTCGTTTGGGAGCCGATTATTCGTTCGCGACTCCTACGGACAGGGCGATAATCGGAGTCCGCAACGGCGTAAGCGATGCGATTACTTGATCGCATCCAAGTCGAGGTTCGGCAGTATCTCACTTTGGCAACCGTTTTGCGCGTGGGATGAAAATCGGACGACCATGACGATAGAAAGACGATGTCACGGCAAAACACATGACGACGCCCCTACGATCACAAGGCAAATGCCTCGAACATCGGAAGTCTACCGCTGCCGAAGCTCGTTCCGCGCTGGCCGGGGTCACGTTCACGATCCTGGGCGTCAACGTTTTTGTGTGGGTTTTTTTTCCGTCCATTTGGCCGAACGACAAGCTCTTCGTGATTGCATTTGTCACGATTGAAATTGTCGTTATGGCAGTTGCCAACATTCGCGCCAACAGCGTTTTTGAATGCCGACTCGATGAACAGAATTTCGTCTGCATTTCGCCCACGAAGGGTTGCGGCGAGACGTTCTCGGTGCGGGTTTGTGAGATCGTAAGATTCGAAAAGAAAAGCAGCGGGGAAAACGGCTACACCTGGCACATCATTACTGTATCTGGGCAACGATTGTGGTTGACCTCCAATTATGACAATCCGGTCGAAGATTTTGTCGAATTGATTCTCGCTCGGAACCCCCAAATCACGCTTGTCACAAAATGAGCCGCGAGCAGAGGTGCTGACGCTCATTCAAGAAGCGATTGAGTTTCACATCGAAGGACTACGAAAGCAGGGCGAGTCGGTCCCCGAGCCACACTCGTTCAGCGAACAGATTGAAATCGAATCGGTGTGATTGAAACTAGAATCTGCTGGGTTGCCTACTTCGCCGGTGGAGATGTGTCCTGCTCTTGTCGCGTGGCGATGGGCACGTAACCGATTTCAAATCCCTTCGGCGGGGTGACAATCTGAGCCGGATCGAGATCAGCAAGTTGTCCGACCGTGGGCGGCGCGAGATAATCGCGGTCCTTCGTCCAGGTCCGGTGCATTTTTTCGACTTTCACCTGCATCTTCTCGCGATCCTCTTTCGTCAGATCGGCATTCAGCAACGCGGGCTGGTCGGCAAAGCGATACCAATAATAGGTCACTATACTGCCGTCGCCGAGATGGGCCTTGAACGGTCCTGCGACCGGACCCGGTTTCTTGAACGAACTCTCAGGAGCTTCGGGCGTGTCGTAAGGTTCCTGAGCCTTCTCCTTGGGCCGATCGAATTTCAACTCGGCCAATCCCGACTTGGCAGGGACATCCGTGGCCTTGGCTACGACCCATTGGTTCTTCTTTCCATCGTCCTGAAGGTGGAAGTATTCAGGGAGTACGACGCGGGCACCGTTCGGGCCGTCCACCTTGCTCACGATTTGTTCGTCCCACTTGTAACCATAGGTTGTGGGATCGGGCGAAATCGGAGTCGCGAACGAACTCCAGGCCATTGCGACCTTCTTCTCCTTCGGCGTGTTGTCCCCATAAATCTTCCAAGTCGAGCCGCCGTTGGCACGAAATTGTTGCACATAAGTGCCATCGGGATTGATTGTGCCGCTGACCTCCGAGCCTCCCTCGAACCAGGCCTTCACACCGTCCCAGAGACCTTCTTGTTGTACGACGTCAGGCGATGCAGGACGACCGTTTTGCCATCCTTTCCGACGGGAAAAGATGTCGGCGCAACCCGCGCGTAAGTGTCTCTCTGCTCGTCAGCCGACAGAGCGGCTGGCACATACTGGGTCTCCATCTGGAAAGGTTTGTTCGGGGCTGAGGGACGCGAATCGAGCAGCAAACCAGCATAGTCGGGATTCACCTCGGCGGAATGCGACCAGAAATAGGGCGTGAAGAAACAGACCGGGCCTTTGAAGTTCTTGGTGCCCAGGAATAGAGTCCAGCAGTTGTCGCCCGTCGCCACGCTCTTTCCACCCGTGGTTGGCTTGGCCGCTGTCAGCGGCAGCGGAAGATAACCGTAACCGAACAGGTCTCCACACGTCCCTTGCTTGACATTGAGACCGTCGATGGGAAACAGCAACCAGGGACTCAACTGCGCCACACCGTACAATCCCTCGGGCTTGTTCCATGTCCCGCGACCATGCGCCGGGCCATTGGCGATCTCTTTGAAATTCACGGCCACGCCGCCCATGATGAACTTTGGCGTCTCGGTCGGGAATCGAGTGTCGCGCCACCAGCCCAGTCCCCCTTCGATGTCGGAGTAAAGTTTCTCGGGTGGCTTACCTTCATATTGCGCGTGCATCCACGTGCCGAAGAGTCCGGTTTGAAAGCGATGCCCCGGATAATTTTGTAGCAGCGGCCAGGCTGCGGCGTAGAGCGAGAACCCGGCGTTATAGTCGTCAGGCACCTTGTCGGAGGAGACCAGAAGATAGCCCGCCATCTCGGCTTTTTGAACTTCGGCGGAAAAAGCTGTGCCCGGCAGAGCGATGATCAGAGCCGTAAGCAGCAGGAGGGTCGAATTCATCCTCACCTTCATCATGGTAGCTTTCATGGGCGTGTTTGCGACCACACGCGGTGGAGTGATTATCGAACACCGGCACTCATCAGAGTTCGCCGTTTGTCGGCGTCTTGCGACCGAAGGTTTCGGATTCGATGATTGGATAAACGCCGACGTATGTTCCGGCAAGTTACGAACGACATTTAATGTAGGCCACCGGGCGGGAGAAATCAACCGCCCAACAATTCGCCGATTTTTGTCAAGGAAATCATTCATCCCTTTAGAGATAGTCCGGAAATAACTTCCCTGTTTGTGAAATTGAAGGAAGTGGGTAGACTGCGTCCCGGATTGATGTTGAAGGATCAACTGGGAGGCGAACATGGAAGCGTATTCGGCGAATGTGGAACGAATGATGCGGCGGCTATTTCAATCACTGAATGAACAAGATCGGCGGCGATATGCGGCGGATGAGGCGGCGAAATTAGGGCACGGCGGGATCGAGTATTTGGCCCGACTGGTGGCCTGCGATCCGCAAACCATTCGGCAAGGTCTGGCCGAGTTAGAGGCACCGGAAGAACTCGAACCCAAACGGCAGCGAAAAAAAGGGTGGACACAAACGGTTGATCGAGACTTCACCGCAACTCGTCGAGAACTTTCGGCAAGTGCTGCGCGATCACACGGCCGGCGACCCGATGCGGGCCGACGTGAAGTGGACGAATTTGTCGCGGGGACAGATCTCGCGGCGGCTCGGCGAGTTGGGAACTCCGGCCAGCAAACAGGTCGTCTCTGACTTGCTCTGGGCGGGGGTTATCGCCGTCGCAAAGCATAAAAAAACCAAACGATGGGCCAGCATGCAGATCGCAACGCGCAGTTTGAAAAGATCGCCAAACTCAAACAAGAATACCTCGACGCGGGCCAACCGGTGATCAGCATCGACACGAAAAAGAAGGAATTACTGGGGAATATCTATCGTGCGGGCGTGACGGATGCCGAGCAACCCGTGATCGTCAACGACCACGATTTCACGAGCAAAGGCAATGGTACGCTGATCCCACACGGCATCT
>JAYUFG010000478.1:0-3681 GCA_043738845.1 Planctomycetaceae bacterium | reverse complement strand
TGAGCGGCGTCGCGCCGTCGTCACTGACGAAAACATGCACATCTTGTACGCCATCGGTTAAGAATGTTTCATCGAGTGTAAAGGTTACAATCGCGCTGCGGCCATCCTCTTGCGGCAGCACTGTCGCACCGTCCGGCATCCCCGGCCACTCGAACGTCAGCGTGTCGCCTGCATCGGCATCCGTCGCATGAACCCTAAACGAAACGGTTGGATGATTGCCTGCGAAATACTTATCGACCAGGATCGTATCCGCATGTTCCGGATCGACCGAGACGCCCGGCTGCGTAGGCATATTCGTCGGCGTTGTCACGGCGGCGATAAGTTGCGGCTGATGGTTATTACTCGTCCCCGTTGTCTTCACCGTGTAAACATAATAATCGCTGAGTTGCGTAATTCCGTTATCGGTGACGGAGACTTCAAAGTATTGCTCGCCTTGGCCATCAGTCCGTTCGTGGGCGTGCCAAGTAATGGTCGCAGTGCCGTCGTGGTTGTTGACGAGCGTGGCGCCGGTCGGAGCATTGTCGAGTGTGAACGTAAAACTGTTAGTGACTGGAACCGCTACATCCGGATCGGTCACGTGGATTGTGAACGAAACGGTTGGCGTTGCGCCTGCCACAGCATAATCGACGTTGACCGTGTCGCCGGAGTGGGTGATGCCGGTTCCAGAGGCCGTCACTTCGGATTGCAGCACTGGGGCATGATTACTCGTGCCAAACGTGGCGATGGAAAAAGTATGCGAAATGTCGAGGCCCGCAAGTACATTTCGTGCACGAATGGTAATATCTTTCCAATAACCATCGTTGCTCGCCACGTCGGCCGCTTCACTCAACACACACGTCACAACGCCCGTCGTCGCATTGAACGAGACCCCGGTAGGCGGATTAACGAGCGACAGAGTGACGCCCGATGTTAAAGTGTTGTAGCCCGCCACGACGTTGAAGGAAACGGTCGGCGTGCTGCCCGTTACCGAGTAATCAACCGTCAGCAAATCGCCATCCGTGACCACGCCGGTCGGCAGAGTTCCGACGAGCGACACCTCCGCATCAAAATGAAACGGTGCCGTCACATTCACAACGACGGACGTTGTTAAACCATCCGGGTTCATCGCCGAAAGAGTAATTGCACCATTGCCAAACTGTCCCGGCGATTGGATGACTGTAAGGTTTCCAGAAGAAGCATTATAGACGGTTGTCAACAGCGTCGGGTGGTTGTTTGATATTACGGAGACAGAAAGGTTCTCGGTCGCGTAAAGCGGATCGCTGAAATAATCGCGCAAATGAATTACCACGCGATCGGAAACTTGGTCAATGGTCATCGGCGGGATCGGCAGGGCGACCGGGCCGGTGGGGGATAGAATGCCGAAGTCCAGCAGTTGTTGGTCGTCGGAATCGACGGTGCCGTTGTAGTTGATGTCGCCTTGGGCGTAACTGGGGTGAGCGAGCGTAGTTCCAATGTTAAAGTCAATGGCTTGAGAGTCGTCGGAATTTACCTGTCCATCGAAATTCGTATCGCCCGCGTAGGTCGCAGTAATGATCACCGCGTTTGGTGCAACGGCGTGACCACGGAACGAGGTCAGACCCAGATCGCTGTTGTCACCGATGGCAACGACGAAGCGAGAGGGATCGGAAGCTGCGAGCGAACTGGTAATCCCGCTCCCGGTCCAAGTGAACTCTTCAAAGAGATTTGGCGCGGTCGCCTTAACGACCTGCGTCACAAGTTGATCGCTGGGACTCGTGTCTGAATAATTGACAATAACGGCCCCGTGACCGATGTCGAGTGTGCCCGAGGCGACGACGGAGAGAGAATCGGTGGTGATCGTGTGATTGCCGGAGATGGTCACACCGGCATCGCTGATGACGAGACTTCGCAAGTGTTGATCGGCGTTGACAATAATACTATTACCGCTGGAGATGTTTACACTTCCCAGATCGCAATTGATGATTGTAGTGGGACTTCCATTATTAAGAATCGTTCCGGCGGTGATTCCGGAAACAGTTTCAATCGTGATGGTGCCGTTGCCGGAAGTTGAGGCGATTAAATGATTATCGCCGTCGAGCGAGAATTGCAAACGATTCACATCGCTCGGTTGAGTGATCGTGCCCGGCTGACTGGTGATGGTCCAGTGACTTCCATCGGGCGCGGTGAGCGTGTGAGTGCCGTTGACGAGAAGGCTGGGATCGGTGGTGACGGGCGGTGCGGGTGAAAGAGTATACGTTTCGACAATGCCGCTAAAACTATCCGACGAAGTATAACCACCGGTGTCGATCGGATTGCTAAAACTTGATCCCCACTGGATGTTCGCGCCGACGGTCGCGTCGAATTCGTAAAGGTTTGCAAAGGCTTGATCGACGGCGGCGAGGTTTACACTGCCGAGGTAATTACTCGATTCGTACACAATCTTTTGGACATCGGACGCATTGAGAACGGAATTGCCCATCGTCGTCGGGTTGATGATGAGACCGCCGTTGGCTTTAACATTCACGGCACCGAAATCGTGCCCGACTTGCACCATGCCGTCGTTCACTCCGTGTTTCTCGAGATAGTTGCCCGTCGAACGCAGGCTGGAAACGAATTGATGGGACGCATCGCCAATGACTCCTTCGGAAGGAGTGTGTTGGCGAATTCCCTCGGCCATTTTTTCAAGTCCTCGGTCAGCAGAGGTGGCGACTTGATCGGCCTTCTTTGCCGCATCGGAAACAAGCTCCTTGGCCTGCTCTTGAATGCCCTCGGCAGATTCCTTGACCTTTTCCAAAACCGTATTCACCGTTTGGCTGACGAGGTTGGCATGTCGGTCGGGGTTCGCTTGGGCGTGGGAGATTGGAGAGAATGGTCTTGATCGATCAGTCGTTTCTATAGTAGGCAACTCCTTATAGCGAATGGTTTGGGGCAACGGGCGGTTGAACTTTCTAAACTCTGCTCGTCGTTTCATATTCTGAATCGATTGATAAACTGGTATCAAGCGTCGAAAGAACTGCATAGGCAAATCCATTGCCAAAATAAAAAAATACGAGACGAGAAATTGCCCCAGCATAATTCAGCGATTGGGCGTTGTCGGGCCAAGTTGGTTAAAAAACGATCATTCGGACCCTGCTGCTCAACCAACTTTCCTCAGGCCAAGGGCTTTCCGGTGACAAACGGTCACGAAAGTTCTCGCAAGCGCGGACAGCATAAAACAACCGAGGTAGAAGACGATGGCGGGATAAGATGAGAGCCTGATTTTCTTATCCGCCTGGAGGTGCCATGCTTGACTCAATGTCACCCGCTCTCGAGCCGACCCATCTGGATCGAAGTGTCCCGATCGCCACACTAACCGAAATTGATTGATTTGTGGGTAATGCTAAGCCAGCGACGCCCACATTGCGGAGGGCTGCTTCGAGTTCGCGCGTCGTCATTTGTACCTGCCGCATGGCAATGTGGTCAATCTTGCCATCGTGAACAAGAATGACGGGCCGACCTTCGATCAAACTCTCCAACCTCTTGCTGCAAAACGTCAAATAACCAACGAGACAATTCAGAGCGACGAGCGTGACCGCCAAGATCATTCCCCCGACAATGCTGTTGTCACCGCCGTTCATAGAGTTTTGCAGAGCGTTGCTCAGGATCAGCAATAGCACAAGATCGAACGGTGCCAAATGAGAAGTACGAGAATGGCGGTGGGTGGGTTGGTTCGTGCTTGGCGAC
>JAYUFG010000477.1:0-3681 GCA_043738845.1 Planctomycetaceae bacterium | reverse complement strand
GACCGAGCGTCAGACGAATCCCAGTTCGCGCCAATTGACAACAGGCTCGAAACCGAGATTGCCGAGCGTAAAATCCAAGGTTTCGCTGGCGGAAGAGGAAGTGGATCGCGAGTGTATTTCAATGGCGGTCCTTGGGGATAATGAGACATCGTGCGACCTCTGGTGCAATATTCCGGCTGTGATGTTTCCAGATGGGAATGATAAACATGTGGACTGGTATCCGGAGTGTGGAAACGAGGAGATTCAGCTTCCGGATGGACGAAGATTGTCAGTTGCATTGTTGTTCCCCCGCGAAAAAGTGCGAGGCGACGGGCTTATGCACGATTACTATCAAGCAACGAAACGGGTGACTGCCAAGTTTTGGCGGGCATTCATCGTCCTGTCGGACGGCAGCAAGTTTTCAGTGGGCGATTGCTTTTTTGTGCGACGCGCCTTGGGTCGTGGACGAAAGGCCGAGCCGCGAGTCTCTTCGAAACCGAACTTGCCAAGCGTAAAATCCAAGGTTTCGTTGGTTAAAGCCGACTTGGTTGGTCCATTGTCGTTGTGCATGCTTGCAGAATACGAAACTTCGGATGACGTGTTTTCAAACCTGCACTCAATGATGCTTGCAGGCAATTACGAACAGGAGGACTGGGGCGCGACTCCGATTTGTGGGAACGAAGAAATCGAGTCGCCCGGTGGTCAAAGAGTGTCGGTCCTGTCGCTCGATTCGGACACAAAGGCCCGAGGGGAGCGTCTAATGCGAGGTTTCTACGAAGCGACTGGGCGAGCAACAGCGAAGTTGTCGCGAGGATTCGTAACCCTGCAAGATGGATCGAAGTTTCGAGCGGGCGATTGTTTTTTGGTGCGGCGCGCCATGGGACGCGGACGAAAGGCATGAGGCACCGAAGGGCGGTATAGTCGATGCTTGCCTCTCGGACGTCGAGGTAGTTATGCAGTGGGACCCGCTGAATTCTGATTCTCATTCGAACCATTTGAGACGGCGCAGCATTTCAATGCGCCCTTACGGAGACCTGCTTTTGCGGCTCGCGGAACATCCCGATGCCGAATTGCTTTTTGGGCACTGGAGTCACGACTTGTTTTATATTGGTACGGCATCGAGTTACGACGAATCGATCAAAAGCGGCAATGGTACTATCGTCATCATCGAACAACTTCGGGGCGATCTTTTTCGAATTCGCAGCAGAGGGGAGGGTCCCGCCCCGAGTTTTGGATGGCACCAAGAAGGCTCGGAATTGAAGTGGCACGGCAGGACACAAGACGTGCGAGGCGAATCGGCTGTTACGGCAGTGTATGAGATCCTTTCGGAACATCGAAGCACGTGACGTACAAAATGAACATTTTGGAACATACTTCGGACAAGTTGGCGGGGAGACTCGAAATTGCTCTGGAAGCGGCCTTACGCGTGGCCCGCAATCAGGTTGGAATGGAAGTGTTGGCAGAGGAACTCGGGCAGTTTGGGGGTTTGAACGTGTGTCTTTTCCCCCCGCAAGCATTTGCCGCGTGCTTGACGTTTGCGCCAGAGCCAATCGGCATTCATCATCGCCGGTTTGTCAAATTGTTGCGACGAGAACTGAAAGGTAACAATGAGGTTCTGGAGTAAGTGCGTGAAGTGCGTTCTAAATTTAGCACCGAAATCATCGCAAAGTTTCTTTGAGTTTTTGAAAGATTCACAGGCTCTCAGGGGTCAGAAGTCGCCACTTTTTACTTTGAATTTCCGGGTTGTGTCGGGGTGCGCCGGTCAAAGCCGGAGGAGGGTAGCGAATGAAAGTTTCGTACGAGGTAAGACCTAGCCAGTCGCCTCGGCCCCGAGTGATGCGTTGTGGTGGGTGACTGCCAGAGCGAAGCGTTCACAGGGGAATTGCCGGGCTGTGTTATTGAGCTCCGAAAGCAAACTCAAATTGTGGCGGCCGACCTTGTTCCGACAAGGGGAAGGCAACAGTGATGTCAAACGAACATAACGGCGAGTCTGATGTCACCCCCACGGAGTCGCAGATCATACGCACGGCAGGAAACTTTCCTCACGGAAACCGGGAGATCCCGGAAACGTCCGTCGCATCCATGGCGGCGGAACGGTCGGAGAAGGCTAAGAACCAATCGTCCGACATGCACGTTTCCGGGAAGTCAGACAGCTTCGTAGTACCGAAGAAGCGGGCGAACAAGACCGGACTGCCAACGGTCGCGGAGTCCGTGGAGGGAAGGAGGCTGACCAAGGAGAACGCCAGGCAATCGCTACTGGACCGGACACAGAGCCGGAACCGGGTCGGCAGGCCGACCCAGCCCAGGTCGCGTGGGTTGTCAGGTGTGCGTGCGGCAGCACGAAAGGATGGAAAGGAGAAGTTCACGAACCTGTTGCATCATCTCACCCCGGAACTGCTACGAGCCAGCTTCTTCGACTTGAAGAAGCGTGCGGCAGCCGGAGTGGACGGACAGACGTGGCAGGATTACTCGGCGGGATTTGAACGTCGGATCGACGATCTGCACGGACGAATTCATCGGGGTGCCTACCGGGCCAAGCCCTCCAAACGGACGTACATCCCCAAGGGGGATGGCAAAATGCGACCGCTGGGCATCGCGTCATTGGAGGACAAGATCGTCCAACAGGCGACGCGAACGGTTCTGGAATGCATTTACGAACAGGATTTTCTGGGGTTCAGTTATGGATTTCGTCCTGGACGAGGTCCACACCAAGCTCTGGACGCCCTGTCTGTGGGAATCATGACACGGAACGTGAACTGGATCATCGATGCGGATATCCGCGGCTTCTTCGACAACATCAGCCACGAGTGGCTGATGAAGTTCCTGAAGCATCGGATCAGCGATCCCTGGATGCTGCGGCTGCTGAAGAAATGGCTCAGGGCCGGAGTCTCCGAGGATGGTCAATGGTCTCCCACCACTGTGGGAACGCCGCAGGGAGCGGTGATTTCACCGCTGCTGGCGAATGTGTTCCTGCACTACGTGCTGGACCTGTGGATCGTGGCCTGGCGCAAGCGGGCTGCTGGCGAAGTCATCATTGTACGCTACGCCGACGATTTTGTGATCGGGTTCCGCGAGGAATCCGACGCCCGACGGTGTCTGGCGGACTTGAAGGAGCGATTCACCAAGTTCGGCTTGGAATTGCATCCGGACAAGACCCGCCTGATCGAGTTCGGGCGATTCGCACAACAACGTCGGTCCCGGCGGGGTGAAGGCGCACCGGAAACATTCGACTTTCTGGGGTTTACACATACGTGCAGTAAAACCCGGAAGGGGGCGTTTACGATCCACCGCAAAACGGCCAGGAAGAAATTCCAAGCCAAGCTGGCAGACATCCAGGCGAAACTGTCGGCCTCCCTCCATGCCCATGTGGAGCAGGTCGGCACCTGGCTGCGAAGCGTGGTACGCGGCTGGTACCAATACTATGCGGTCCCTGGAAACTACCTACGCCTGCGGCAATTCCATGACGCGATCCGGGAACAGTGGCTCCGCGTGCTGCGACGACGCAGCCAACGTGGACGTCGCCTGACCTGGGACAAATTCGCCAAAATCTGCCAAACTTGGCTGCCGACTCCGAAGATCCTGCACCCCTATCCCAACGTGAGGTTTGCATGCCAACATCCAAGGTAAGAGCCGTATGCGGTAGTGCCGCACGTACGGATCTGTGCGGGGGGTGGCCCGTAAGGGCCATTCCTACCGCGATCA
>JAYUFG010000476.1:0-9740 GCA_043738845.1 Planctomycetaceae bacterium | reverse complement strand
TTTCAGCCGCGTCAAGAGCTTGCTCAAAATTGTCAAGCACGATCAAAATGGGCCGACGAAATTCGAGGACATGTCCCACCGCTTGCTCGGGCGGCTCGGTGTTTGGCAGTGGAACTTGCAACGCGTGAGCGACGGCATTGGCGATGTCGGCGGAGGTTCGGCATTCGGTCAAGTCGGCAAACCAGCACCCACCCGCCCGCTCGTCGAGCATTCGCAGGGCGACTTCCTGGGAAAGTCGCGTCTTGCCCATGCCGCCGGGACCAAGCAGCGTGGTCAGCGGCGAAGAGGGTTCACGCAACATTTTGGCGACGTCGTCAACCTCTCGTTCGCGCCCAATCAGTGGACTCGATTCAGACGGAACGAGATTGGTGCGAATTCGGGCGGGCGAAGTGCGGCCGGGTCCGCGAGTTTGAGAATGACTCATCCGTGAGTAATCACCCGCCGCAGTCAACAGATGAGATTTACGCGCACCCTCATCGACACCCGCCGACAAACCTTCGAGAGCTTCTCGCAAGTCAAAGGCTAAGTCGAAGCCATTGGAGTAACGTTCGGCGACCGGTTTTGCTAAACACTTCAGACAGATCCATTCGAGAGCCGTTGGAATTTCTTCGTTGATTTGTCGCGGCGGCTTGGGATCCCGATTTTGAACTTCGTCAAACAGTTGTCGGATATTTCCGCCGCCGAAAGGTTTACGGCCGGTCAGAAGTTCATACAGGATCGCCCCCAATGCCCAGATATCGGTGCGGCCGTCAAAGCGATGGGCTTCTCCCCGGATTTGTTCGGGAGCCATGTAAGCGGGCGAGCCACACACGAGTCCCGCCTTGGTCCGTTGATCGGCTTCCGAAATGACGAGACCAAAATCGGTGACGTGTGGTTGATCGTTCTGGTCGAGCAGAATGTTGGCGGGCTTGAGATCGCAATGGACCAAACCGATTTTGTGAGCGCAGTGGACCCCTTCGGCGATGCTGGCAATCCAATTCGCCCCTTGGGCAAACGGCACGGCACCTCGTTCAATCGCGGCGTTGAGCGGTCGCCCTTCGATAAACTCCATTACAATGAAACAGCCGCGGGTTTCGTCGCGACCCGCATCGAAGATTTCGACCAAGGCCGAATGACGCAGTTGCGCCGCGAGGCGAGCCTCTCGCAAAAATGCCTCGATGATACTCTCTTGCCGCCAATGTTTTTGGTGTGGAACCTTGATTGCGACGGCCCGTTCGAGTTGGTCGTCGTGTCCGAGATAGACGGTTCCGAAACTCCCTTTTCCCAAAATCGACAAGACGCGATAACGGCCGACCCGCTCTGGCAGACGTCCTTCGTCGGTGGGTTCAGCAGGTTCTTTGACGACGGGAGTAGTTGGCTTAGTCGGCGGCCGGGAAGGTTCTCGCGGTGGAGCTTCGCGTGGTGGAAATTGAATTCCGCCGGTCGAGGGAACGGCAGGAGTTACGGGAGTTGACGGGGCAAGTTTTACGTCCGTGTCGAACTGCCCTGATGTATCTTCCAGATACGACTCTCGCTCGACACCCAGGAGCAGCGAGAGCAAATCATTCGCGACACGGGGAAAACGCTCGCGAAACGCATCCGCCGATGGAGCATCGCCCCATTTTCGCCGCACGAGAAATTCCTCGCCAATGAGATCGAGAGGCATTTGATCCCAGGGGCCAATTTCGGGATAGCGACGAAGATAGTCTTCGAGCAGCGGTGCGGCTTCGGAATCTCCGCCGGGAGAACGGGGGATCGCGGCGCGGCTGCGCACGGTGTCGGTCGTAGCGGATTGTCGCCAGCGATATTCGAGATCGACTTTGATCAGTTCGACGAGGAGTTCACGGCGCAGTTCGGCAACCGTTGGCTCGTCGATGGGAAAGCCGACCAGAAAATCATCGATGTTGGGGCACTTACCTGATTGCCACGCGACATCAAAGGCTTCCAGTTGTTGTTCGAGCCGCCGCTCCAAAACGGAGCTTCGGTCGGGATTCAAGGTCATGAGGCCGACTCCGGGGTTGTTGTTTTCAGAGACGCCAATGACGACAATAGTGACACATCCTCTCGTGAAGGTTGCAATTGTTGTTTGATTTTGTCGAGCAGTCGGCGAACGCCCCGTTCCGAACGGCCGACTTCTGTAGCGATCTCCTCAATCTGATAACCTTGCAGACGCATTTCCAGCATCCTGCGTTGCGATTCGTCGAGGCCAACCATCAACAGATTGATCTGCTCGACGAGTTCGGCCGCTTCGTCCGGAGTTGGTTCGCGAGAAATCGCGGCGAGTTCCGCAGCGGGCAGATTCGGATTGGCTTGTGAACTTTGCTCGGCGGAAAGCGCGCGCTTGGCGGCGGTGTGAAACTCGACCTGTCCTCGCAGTTTGTTGAGTGTGATCGCGACCAAGAGCCGCCACAGTTCGCCACTGCTGGCCAGGGCGTATTCACCTTTTCTCACATGGCTGAAAAAACTCCGATAGGCCGACTGGACGATGTCCTCGGGATCGACACGGCGACCGAGCTTGGCCGAGAGACGACCACGAGCGATTCCCACGAGCCGGTCCACATACCGGGAAAAAATCTCGTTCGCCGCGCGAGAATCGCCGTTGCGAAATCGCTGCACGATCTGTTGGGTTTCTTCGTCGTACATGGCAGAAGGCTTGAAGGGAGACACTTGGGAGCCGATGGAAACACGAAAGTTGGGCCAGCGGCCCTGCTCGATAGAATAACGTGCGAGACGACTTATCACAACGCATTTCACGAATGTCGGAAGGGGCCTGTGGAATTGGGGAGTCGTCCCGCAGACCGACCTCACTCCCGTCTCCCTGAATTTTAGGCGAGCCGAATGGTGATTTACGGCGATTCCCCGCTGGCTTACAATGAGGGACGGTGAATGCACTGGCAATTTGAAATGTGAAAAAAATGGGTAGGAGTACAAGCATTGTCTAACACTGTCCACGGGAGGAACAACGACCCATGACACCGGAAAAACTGCAACAATATGTCGAAGGTGGTGCGCAATTGACCGCGTCGATCATCGGTCTTTCGGCGGCCGAACTAGATGCGTTTCCGGTCCCCGGAACTTGGAGCATTCGTCAAATCGTGCTGCACATGCTGGACAGCGATTTGATTGCTTCGGATCGGATGAAGCGGATCATCGCGATGGACCACCCGTCGATTTTGGCCTACGACGAAACGGCCTTTGCGAAGAATCTTTTTTACAATGAGTTGGACGCGAATTTGGCCTGTGAGGTGTTTGCCAAGAATCGCCGTTTGACGTTTGAAGTCTTGCGACGCCTGCCGGTGGCAGCTTTTGCCCGGACGGGAAATCACAGCGAGCGGGGATCGATCACGCTTGAAGGGCTGGTCGAAACGTACATCGGCCACTTGGAACACCACTTG
Organism: Planctomycetaceae bacterium; assembly: GCA_043738845.1. Taxonomy (GTDB): domain Bacteria; phylum Planctomycetota; class Planctomycetia; order Pirellulales; family DASRSE01; genus DASRSE01. Next base: position 6,366 of record JAYUFG010000476.1, on the reverse strand, counting down.
AAATTCGTTTGTGAGAAGCGCAAGCTATTGGGGAAATGAGCGACAGTGCCTAAATTCCTACGTGAAACGTCAAACCGATTGTTTCACCCATCTTTTTTAACTGGGGACAAAAAATGAATCTGCGAAAGAACGTGCGAACAAAATTGTGGGCGATTTTGGCGGTGGGCTGCTTGACGACACTGGGTCTGGTGGGCTGCGGCTCGGCGGGGGGTGGATCAAACGCTGTGGTCGATATTGCGGCCCTGAAAGTTGTGCCCGACAACGCTTTGGCCGTCGTGTTGATCAAAGACCTCAGCCAGCTCGATGGCAAAATCGCCGAGTTGGGAAAGAAATTGAACTTTCCGATTCCGCCGGTTCTGGCGACGGTAAAAAACATCGCCCAAATCAAAGAAGGACTGGACGAAAAAGGGACGGTCGTCGTGGCACTGATTCCAGGGACGCAGACGCCGCCCAGCCCGGTCGTATTTATTCCCGTGACCGATTTCGATAAGTTCATTGGCCAGCTTCAATCGGAAAAGGGTGCCGACGGAATTTCGCTCATTCAACTCGGTCCGGGGCCGAAATCGCCGGTTGCAAAAAAGGGGAGTTACGCGGTCATCGTGCTTCCCACGTCGGAAAGTAGCTTGAAAGACATTCTCTCCGCCAAGGCCGACATTTCGAGTCAGCTTTCGTCCGTCAGCGGTTGGTTGGCGCAACAAGATATAGCCGCCGTCGCCACTCCCGCAGGCATCAAGCTGGGGATTGGACCCATTCGGCAGGGTTTGCAACAATCGCAGCAGAACTTCCCGGCCGATAACCCACAGGCCGAAACCGTTAAATCTGCTTTTCAAGCGTATGACAATCTGTTGAAATCGGCCGACGAGAACCTGACGCACGCGGGCATTGGAATGCGGGCCGATAAGGATTTCAATCTACACATCACGAGCCGCTGGATGCTCAAACCCGATAGTGTCCCGGCGAAATCGTTGGCCTCGATCAAAGGTGCTGCGGGTCAGCGGTTCAATGACTTGCCTGCGGGGCCGTATGTTTTCGCCGGTGGCGGAACGATGGAAGGAATGGCCGAAATGTATGGATCAATGTTGGCCGCCTCTCCACAAATGATGCAGGGACTTTCGCCTGAACAGATGGCTGAGCTTCAAAAATGTATGCAGGAAATGATGCAAGGGGCAAATTCCATGGAAATGGTAATGAGAGTTCCGACCGAAGGGGGCCGCGGGATTTACCAAAATATGATTGCCACAATGAAGGTCGATAATGCAGCCAAGTATCTCGAACGCATTGACGGAACCTTCGCCAAAATGAAGACCGTGCTGCAATCCTCGAAAAGTCCATTCTTCAAGGAATATGAATTAAAACCCGTGACCGTCAGCGGCGGAAAAGGCTTAGAACTTTCGATGGACTTGTCGGCGATCATGGCTGGCTCAATGCCCGCTGACAATGCGGAGAGCGTCAAGAAAATAATGGAAGGGATGTTCGGGCCGGGAGGGAAAATGACGGTCACTTATGCCACCGTTGACGACAAAACAATCGCCGTTTTTTATGTCGGCGGTGCTGAGGCAGAAAAACAACTGGCGGCCTATAAGAGCCGTTCTGAAAGTTTGGCCAAGGATGCACAAACCATGAAGACGTTGGCATTGCTTCCAGCCGACGCTCAATGGGTTGGCGTGTGGAACCTTTCCGGAACGATGGCGATGGTGAAAATCATGGCGTCGGCGTTTGACCCGGATGCGAAAATTCCACTTCCTGAATTACCCGCTATGCCGCCGCTGGGCTTTGCGGCGAAAGCCAGTGGAAACGGCTTCGAGACGGACCTTGTCGTGCCCGTTGACGTGTTGAAAAATGCCGTCGAATTCTACAAAAAATCGGAATTGTAGAATTGGCAAGAGAATGTCTTTACGTATCGCATTTTTGACGCAGCCTACACCGCGCAACGACCCGGCGCAACGACATCGCTCGATGCGCCGGGTCGCGTTTTACACCGCCAGAAAATTCTGCAAGAGGTCCGTGCCCGCTTCGGTCAGAAAACTCTCCGGGTGAAATTGCACGCCGAAGGCTGGGTAGGTTTTATGTCGGATCCCCATGATCTCGCGCGTTCCGTCGGGTGCGTCGGACCAGGCACTCACGATAAAGTCGGCCGACAACGTGTCGGGTTGAATGACGAGGCTGTGATAGCGAGTCGCCGTGAAAGGGTTTGGTAGGCCGCGAAACAAGCCTTCTCCATCGTGGAAAATCTGATCGGTTTTGCCGTGCATTAGACGATTCGCCCGAACGATGGTTCCGCCGGTCGCCTGCCCCAGCGACTGATGTCCTAGACAAACGCCGAGCAGCGGCAGCTTCCCCAGAAATCGCGTGACGCATTCACAGGAGATGCCCGCCTCGGTCGGTGTGCAGGGGCCGGGCGAAATAATCAAGTGCGACGGCTTCATCGCGGCAATCTCGTCGGTCGTAATTTGGTCGTTGCGAAATACCCTCAGGTCAAGCGTGAGATCGATCTCGCCCAAGCGTTGCACGAGGTTGTATGTGAAGGAGTCGTAATTATCGATGAGGACAATCATGGAACAAAAACCATTTATAGTGACAGAGTTGCCGTTTGGACGACCCTTGCCAGAATAGTCCGTTTGCCAGCGTGGGACAAGCGAGTCCATTGGCGGGAATGCGGCTTTGGCTTGATGAATTTGCGGGAAAACGCTATGATTCTGAAGTTGCGGCAGGGTAGCCCGAAACGTAATTAAGCAGGCTTGCGCGTTTTCGATTCTCGATTTTTGGAGCTGACGACGATGGCGACTTCTCAACCCAACGCTCAAACGGGACCGGCCCCTCGTCGCGGTTGGTTCGGCCGCAATTGGAAATGGTTCGCGCCCGTTTCCATTTTATTGACACTGGTTGCTTCGGGCGTGATTTATGGCGTGACCATGTTTTGGCCAGAGATTAAGTTGCGGAATAGCGTGCCTTATCATAACGCGCTGGCCGAGGTCTGTGGCAACGCGAAAATTCAAGAGGCCCTCGGCGCACCGATTGAAGCCGCTCGATTTTTACCCGGCGGCGAACTAACGACTGAACAGGCCAATCTTCAATTTGGCGTGCGGGGTACGAAGGGGACGGGCACCGTTAATGGGAAAGCCCGCATCTTTGACAATGAGTGGTGTCTACAACGGCTGATTGTAAAGGTGGGTGATGGTCCAGAGATCGACATCACGCCACCGCTGCCGCAGAAAAACGACGTGTCTACAGACCCGCTCAAAAACGCTCCGTTCACAAAAGAAGCATTCCCGGATGTGAATGTGGACGTCCCACCGCCAACGGAAAAACCGAGCTGTTAAGGACCGGCACATCAATAACTGTCACAATGTCACTTTTCGCGAATGGGCGGCATGCAGTATCAGCCAAGTGAATGTCGGCCAAGTGAATGATAGGCAGCGATTACTATCGCCCGGAAGCGATTGCTATCGCCCAGAAATGAAATACAGCCTATCACCCCGTGCGGCGATTACCATTTCTATCGCCCGGCGATGCGCCAGCGTACATATCTTCGTAATCTTGGCGGTCGGAGGGATGCCACAGCGGCAAACCGCGGCGAAGGCGTTCCGCCAAGATCGAGACTTTCTCATTGGAGCCGGGGACAGCCTTGGTCGAGTCGAACTGGTCGCTCTCGACTTTTCGCGGCTCAAAGTCCCACAACCCTTGCTGGATCGCTTCCAGAACTGAATTAGGCACGAGTAGATTAGACACGGCAGCGACTCCTGTTCCTTCGAGGGATCGAACAACCGAAATTCGCCGTTCCATCACGATCAACCGGCTGGGCCACCGACCCAGCGAGATGTCGAAAAAGAAAACAAGCGAAGAACAAAACGAGCGATGATAAGCGACCATCCTTGCTCCGCGTCGAGATCAGTTCGACCGCCCTCCGTGCTGGCGTGTTAGCAACCTACCCCAATTTGCTGGGTCGGTCAAGCAAATTTTTCACAACTTTTTAACCTCGTTTTCGCAATTAGTTCTGCGATAAATTCGCCCAATTCGCGGACTTTTTGAAAGTCAATCTGGCCCGTGCGCTTTTCCAAGCAGATCGCCGTCCGCACCGCAATCACGTCGGGCAGGATTCGCGCAACCTCGCGAATCGAGTTTTGACCAAGGCTCCCACCGACGACCGTCAACAGCTCGAAACGTTTTGCCCGATCAATTATTGCGGCAAGCTCGTTCAACGACAAATGTTCGAGCAGACCGCCGCGCGACTTGTTAAACGTGTCCACCAGAATCGCGGCACAACCGACTTTACTTGCGATTTCTAAAACGTCGTCGGGCGACGGAGCCGCACACGTTTTCCAATCAGCGTAGGCCACCGCGACCGGAAGCACTCCCGCCGGAAGTTGACAAATCGCCGCCCGCCAATGGTCTTGCCAATTGGAAATGTTGAGTGCGCCCGACAGTCCGTACTTGGCAAATTGCAAACCGGCGAAGTGTTTTTTATCGTGAGGGGACAAAACAAGTGGCGATTCTGATTCGGTATCAAACAGTTCGCCCAGCGCGGCACTGACGGAAACCTTTCCGCCGACCTCCGCGACGACGCGAGCGATCTCCTCACTGTCGGGTCGCCCCAGTGCGCCCCGCGATGGTTCTTTTATGTCGATCAAATTTGCGCCGCCATCAAGGGCGATTCTCGCTTCGGCCGCATTGCGAACACTGACCAGTAACTTCATGACGACACCGCCGCAGCCGCGTTTTCCTTTTGCACTTCCGCCAGTCGATGGTTCAGTCGGTTGACAAGTTCGAGCGAGAGAGGCTCCGTGCGAGTTCCGACGATGTTGATGTACCCGCCGCACCAGCGACCATAAAAGGTAAGAATTTCGACTTTGGCCCAATCGGTCGCCTTTTCTGCCAGACGGATCGCGAGTGCAGAAACTTCCAGCCGTCGCCCTTTGCGAAATTCGACTTCTTGCTTGCCGAGCAGAAAGCCTTCGACGATCTCAATCGGGACACGCACCGGGGTCGTCTGTCGCAGATAAACCAGCATTTCGCCAGACTGATAGGCCAACAATGGACGTCGCATTAGCCACAAGGCCAACGCGGCTGGAAAAACGGCCAGTAATGTAAGTGCGACACCCACCATGATCTTGAACGCCATGTTCTCGATGGCTCCGCAGATTTGCAACATCGCCCAAATCGTACCCGCCCCCATCCCGGTTAGTCCCAGGAGCGACATTCCCAAGGCACGTTGATTCGGTCGCAGCCAAACTTCTTTCATCGCGTTAGACTCCCAGTGATTATCAAAACGAAGCTCGGTTAAACCGTAGCAGTTTCGCGGAGGAATTCGGCCGTTTGCGGTTGTTGAGGATTATCGAAGATTTGATCGGGTGGGCCAGATTCTAAGATACGGCCGTGTTGGAAGACATAGACGGAATTTGCGGCGCGGCGGGCGAAGGTCATCGCGTGGGTCGTCACGATCATCGTTTGGCCACTCTTGGCCAAGTCGGAAAGGACGGCGAGGACTTCCGCCGTCATTCGCGGGTCGAGGGCACTCGTTGGCTCGTCGAACAAAATTGCGTCGGGCTGCATCGCCAAGGCGCGGGCAATCGCCACCCTTTGCTGTTGTCCGCCGGAAAGGCGGTGCGGCCGTTCGTTCGCTTTGTCGGTTAGACCCACTCGCGCGAGAAGTTGCTTCGCTTGTTCACGGGCAACTTCCGGTGCCGTGTTCAGAACCTGAATCGGACCAATTGCCACATTATCGAGTACTGAAAGGTGCGGGAACAAATTGAACTGCTGAAAGACCATGCCGACCCGGCGGCGAATTTGCAGGAGCGATTGTTGCTGGACACGATCTGGCTCGCCCGAGCGGAGCGTGAAATCGTGGATGCGAATTTCGCCCGACTGAAACGGTTCGAGACCATTTAGGCAGCGGAGAAACGTACTCTTTCCGCCGCCAGAGGGTCCGATGATGACGGCGACTTCGCCCGCTTTGACTTGGAGCGTGATCCCGCGGAGGACTTCGAGCGAGCCGTGACGTTTGATTAGGTTGGTTGTGGAGATCATGGAGAGTGGGAGCGAATCGTGGCAGGAGGAATCGGTGAAAAACGAAACTGGTAAATCGTTCGTGTTGGTATTCGACTTCGGTGCGTTTTACAGCCCGAAGGGCTGATATTCTTCAACCCAGGGCAACGCCCTGGGTTGCCGTCACCCCTGCGGGGAAAAAAAATGTTTATTTCGCCCTTTCAGGGCTGAACTTTTCGTTGTTATACCATTTCCCAGGGCGTTGCCCTGGGCTGAAAACTAATTGGCGGTGACCGATCTCAATCGCAACTGGCAGGCGAGGTTTTCTCGAAGAAAACCTCGGCGGGAGTTCTATAACCGAGACACCGGCGCGGGCGATTGTTT
>JAYUFG010000475.1:0-9766 GCA_043738845.1 Planctomycetaceae bacterium | reverse complement strand
GTTAATGTGGCCTTTGTGGTCTGGTTTCGCTGGGGTGTTTTAGGATCGGTGTTGGCAACTTTGACGTCGGAAACGACGATTACGATTGCGACGCTGGCTTACACGGCCAGTTCCTTTCGGCCGATCTGGGACCGCACATTGTGGCGGAGCATGTTGAGTTACGGACTCCCTTTTGTTCCGCACCACTTACAGGCGGTGGGCTTGGCCCGCTACGGCGCGTTTTTGGTCTATCGACAAATTGGTCCCGATCAGGCGGGGATTTACGACGTGGCGATAAAATTCGCCGTGCCGCTGACGTTCGTGGTGAACTCGATCCAAAATGCGTGGGTAGCTTACAAGTTTGAGATTCACGCGACCGACGACGATCCCCAAAGTTTTTTTCGGTCGGTCGTGACGTATTACTTTGCGGGCGTGTCGTACTTGTGGTTGGGCGTTGCGTTGTGGGGACCAGAAATGGTTCATGTAATGACCCAGTCGGCCTTTCATGAGGCTGGAAAATATGTCGCAGTGGCCGCGTTGATCAGTGCCTGTCAGGGGATGTACTTCATGCTGGGGACGGGGCTCGAGATGACGGAAAACACCCGTCCGATGTTTCTGGTGAGTCTTTCAGGACTGTTGGTCGTGGTTGCACTGGTGCCTAGTTTGGTTCCGCTGTGCGGGATTTATGGAGCCGCCTTGGCGACGGCCTGTGGTTGGGTCACGATGGCGGGAGTAATGTTTTTCTTGGCACAACGCTATTACCCGATCACGTATGATTGGACGGCCTTGGTCTCGATCGTAATTTTGGCGGGATCCTTGGCGGGGTTTGCATGGTGGGCGCAACAGGAGTGGACCGTCGTTCCGCGCATCGGTTTAGAGTGCGCTCTGTCGGGCCTTTTTCCGGTGTTGGTTTTACTCATTCTGAAACGATCTCCGACAGAGCGACATCGGATGGTGATTTTGTGGAGCGGACTTAAGGGAAAGTTGTCATCGCGACTCGCGGCACGGGTCAATTCCGAAACGTAAAACTGAGACTCATGCGAAGACTTCTATTTCGAGTGTTGAGAAAGGTAGCCCGACCGTTCATTCAGTGGTGGGATCTCGAGCAAGTCTTGGAACAGGTTGACCAATTGGCTGAAGTCGGGATGGGTTTGGTCGTCAATGGTCCGGTTCGTTTTGGCAATCCCGCCGGAACGTACTTGGCGGAGGACGTTTCAATCAATCCGGGACTCGTCGTTCGCGGTAACGGTTGTTTGCGAATTGGTGCGCACGTTCATTTTGGCGAGAATGTGTTGATTTTGACCAGTAATCACAACTACGACCGGCCCGATTGTTTGCCCTATGGTCACGAACGAATCTCAAAAGACGTCACTCTTGGCGATTGTGTCTGGATCTGTGAGCGAGTTGTTATCGTGCCTGGAGTGACGGTCGGCGAAGGCGCGGTTCTCGCGGCGGGGGCCGTGGTGACCAAGGACGTTCCGCCGTTGGCCGTTGTGGGAGGAGCACCCGCGAAAGTTATTTGTGACCGCGATGCAGTCGCATATCACGAACTCCGAAAAAAAGAGCAGTATCTCAACTGGCCTAATCCGTATGACATCATCAACGGGCGGCGAGTGCGACTTCAGCGACGTGGGTTGCAAAAGTAGATTGTTTCGGCAATTCCGACGACTGGTCAACGCATAGACTGGGAGTACTCTCGGTCCAAACAACCGGCTCGCAAAGAAAAGTTAGACTAAGGAATTGGTTCAAAATAACTTCGATTTAACATGAACCGCGCCCCGGTCTTGGATAATTACCGTTTCGCTTGGGCGGCGAGGCTAACCGGTTATTATGAAAACGGGAAGTTAGCCGGGATATTATCTTAAGTCCGACCTCAAGTGAGATAGATACTTTGCCCGATCCAATGGCAAGCGAAACAAACTCCACACAGCCGCAACTGCCGTTGCAAACCGTCACGGTTAATCCGACATTGTCCTGGATGAACGAGGTGACGTCGGCCCTGCAACGGAGCGATTGGGCAACGTTGCTGGAATCGGATGGCGTCGATTTGTTAGACATCATGCAAAACGATATTCGGATCGCGTTGCTGAATTTGAGTCGAAACGCCGCGAACATCAAGACTACGGAGGGTGGGTTCAATTGGCGACGGGTGCGCAAACGTTTGCAACTGATGGGGTATCGGGCGAAATGGAAATTGGGGGAGTTGCGTGCGGTCGGAGAATCTGAACCACCTCGTCCAGCGCAGGTTGTGTTTTGGCCGCGGACATTGTCGCACGTGGTGTCGCACATTCCCGTCGCCAAGGCCCTACAGACTCGCGGAATTTCCTCGCAAGTTATCACCTGTAACCTAACCACGTTTCGGGACATGAAGAAACATGGTATCCCAAGCCTGTTCGCGGCCTCATTGTGGCGTCGCGAAATCGCGTCTGCTCGCCGTCGTGGCGATCGAGAGGCGCGAGGACTCAAGCGGATGTCGGATCCGGAACTTCCCACGGCACCGTTTGACTGTTCCAGCGAGCAGGTCATTGCCGAACTTCGTCGCACGATTACGAGCGGTTTACAATTGGCCCATGAGTCGCTTACCAATGCTTGGCAAATCATTGCTCATTATAACCCGAGCCTGTTGGTGGTCGGGTACGACCTGACGGCGGAGGGCCGGGCGGGTTGTCTCAAAGCACATCAAATCGGCATTCCCACTGCGAGCCTGATGCACGGCAGTGTGTCGGGTGATCCAATTCACAAATACTTCATTGCAGATCGGGTGCTAGTTTACGGAGAGAGTTCGCGACGCGAACTGATTGAGGGAGGTGTTTCAGCGGAACGGGTCGTCGCTTGCGGTGCCCCGTATTTGGACATTCAACCGAAGCAGTCGGGGCGTACGAATCTCGCGCTAACCGCGAAATTGGGACTCAACGACGATGAGCCGTGGGTGCTGGTGGCAACATCGGGACCGGGACACAGCGTCTCTCATCAACATCATCAGCAGGTCATTGAGAACTTGGTGCGGTTGAGTGTGCGGAATCCCGCAACTCATTTTGTTGTGAAATTACACCGAAAGGACCGACTAGAGTATTATAATGAAGCGATGCAAAAACACGGATCGGATAAGTTTCATGTGATCCGTGACGAACAGGCGGGATTCCCAAATACATTTTTCGAGTGGTTGCAGGGATGTAGTCTATTGATAACGGGTGCTTCATCGGCGGCGATTGAAGCGATGTTGTTGAAGGTGCCGGTGGTTTCGATGGATTTTGCCGAAGAGTTACATGGCATAAATTTCATTGAAATGGGGGCGACTGCCCATGTGCGTAGTTATACGGAACTGGAAGAGAGAGTTGGCGAGTTATTGCAGAGTTCTGATTTGAGGGCGCAAGCGCGGGAGAAGACCGCGCCATTTTTGCGAGAGATGTTTTTCGCCCTAGATGGTCGATCAGCAGAGCGGGCAGCGGAGGCGTTGATCGAGTTGAGTCCGAATTTACAACAGTAACGTTGTCTGATGTTGTCGGTGGATCGTATTTCTTGTCTTTTGTTTTTCTCTCCTCTCTTCGTGGTCCGTCTCTTTTTTAATACCTCTTCGCGGTTCGTCCTTGTCGGTTGTCACGACATGGGACGGATGAACGCTGAATTGCCTTTCTTTGCATGTGCGGAATAGCCGGAATCTGGAATAAGTCGACCGAGCAGCCAGCCGAAAGGGTCGTGGCGCGGATGCTCGGTGCCATGCGCCATCGCGGACCCGACGGCGAAGGGACGCTGACGTATCCTCACGGTGCGGCGGGAATGGTTCGCTTGGCTCTGGTCGATCTTAGTGCCCGCGGGCAGCAACCGATTTGGTCGCCCGATAAACGGGTCGCGATTTTATTCAACGGTGAGATTTATAATTTTCGTGAAGAGCGGACACGTCTGGAAAACAATGGTTACCCCTTTCAATCGACGACCGACACCGAGGTCATCCTCGCGTTGTATCTTGAGCAGGGGATGAAGTTCGTGGATCGCCTGCGGGGCATGTATGCGATTGCGTTATTCGATTTTCGCGAAACGTCTGCCGAGGAATCTCCCACGCTGATCTTGGTGCGTGGCCCTTTGGGAATCAAACCACTCTATGTAGCCGAGCCGTGGGGTCCGGGGCGGGGGGTGATCTTTGCGTCGGAAGTGCGCGGGGTTTTGGCCACCGAGTTTGTTCCCCGCGAGGTCGATCCGAGTGGCTTAATGGACTTTTTGTCGGGCGGGTTCGTCGTCCAACCGAAGACGATGATTGCGGGCGTGCGGATGCTCGAAGCGGGAGCGTGGGAACGTTATCGGGTTGGTCATCCCTGCGAACGAACTCGCTATTGGTCGATTCCTCCGTATGAACCGCGACGCGAGACTCTCGATCAGGCGGCCGAGCGTTTACGGGCGATTCTCGACGACAGCATCCGTTTGCACAGCTTGGCGGATGCACCGGTCGGGGCGTTTTTGTCGGGCGGCATCGATTCCACCGGCATCGTCGCGCTGATGAGAAACCATGTTTCGGATTTGCGAACGTATACTTTGCGTTATCCAGAGTTTCCTCGCCACGACGAATCGGTCGAGGCGAACGAAACGGCCCAGCGGCTACAATGTCAGCATACGACCGTGGACATCACGGGGCGCGATGTGGCGGCGATCTTGCCAAAATTTGTTGCCGACTTGGATCAGCCTTCGGCCGACGGTCTCAATACCTGGGTTGTTTCTCAGGCGGCCGCTCACGATGTTAAGGCAGTGTTGTCGGGACTGGGGGGTGACGAGTGGTTCGCCGGTTATCCGGTCTGTCGTCGGATGGCGCGTGCGTCTTCGACTTCGATGGGCCGCATCCAGGGGGTGTTGGGAAAGGTCGTTGGCAAATTTCGGTCAGGTTCACCGAGCAACTGGTTTCATGGCAAGGTTGCGGGACTGGCCGCGCGGCGGTCGCCGCTTGCGATCTGGATGCAGTCGCATTCGACGTTTCGGAGTGATAATGAGGCGGACCGAATGGTCGCCAAGCGTAGCCCACATGTGTCGCGAGAAACAGAGTACGAACAATTGCTGAGTAATCTTTCGGAAACGTGGCGGCAAGAGACTCCGATTGGATTGGCTTGTTTGCTCGACTATCGCGTCTATATGCAGTGTCAATTGCTGCGCGACGCCGATGCGATTAGTATGTCTCATTCGTTGGAATTGCGGGTGCCGTTCGTGGACCTCGAGGTGGTGAATTTCTCGCGCTCGTGTGCGGACGAATTCAAATTGACTCACGACGGCGGGATGAACAATCAATATCAATTCAGCGGGGCCAAGCGAGTTTTGATTCACTCGCTGCGGGACGTATTGCCGCCGAGTTTGACGACGCGACCGAAACGAGGATTTGCGTTGCCGATTGAGAGTTGGCTGCGGGGGCCGTTGTTTCCGATCATGGAAGCGACAACGAATCCGGAGGTTGTTGCGGCGCGTGGTCTGATTGATCCTAAAATTGTAGAACCGTATTATCGCCGCCGCGCCGACTTTGAAACGAACGTGCGTTATCCCTTGTTGTGGACGCTGTGTTTGCTCGAATTGTGGTGCCAAGCCGTTTTGGACGGCACCCCGAAGGGGGCGGCGTTGGCCGCCGCAAATTGAGAACACTCTTGACTTTCGTGCGTTTCATTCTGAACAAGTCGCAAATCTGCGTTGCGGCAAATTGGATTACGTTCTCTTGAAATTAGTTTGAGCAACTCGAAAATAATGCAGTCTGATAATCCCGTCGCACGCGATTTGGAGCGTGCAACAACGGTCGGTCGTGGGAACAGGGTTCTCTCCTTTTTCCGTGCGACGGTCGCTCCGTTTATACAGGATCGTCGCTGGTTGTGTCTGATGCTGGTTTGCGCTGGAATCTGGACGGCCGAGCTATTTTACATGCAGCACAGGACGCTGGTTTCGGTCAGTGAGTTGGGGGGTCGGTTTGCATTGTTTGCGCCCTTTGGACGGCTGCTCTTGGATCTGCTGTTTTGTTTTGGTTTGATCTTCTGCTTGCCGAGATGGATGTTGTTCCTAACGTTTCCCATTGCGACGTTTTGCTATCTGGGTTTATGCACGTATGCCGATTACTTTGAGCAGCCGATTTCGGTGCTTACGATTTTCTATCAATCGAACGAAGGAGCGTTGGTCAGCGGATTCGCATTGCAAATGATTCCGACTTGGCCGCTGCGATGGTTTCTGTTGGCACTGTTGGTGAAGTTGGTGTTGTTGTTCCTGGTTCGTCGTCCGAAAATTTCGTGGAAAGCGTGGAGCATTACGGCGTTGACGTTCTGCGGCTTGTTCTTCGCCGTGACGGCGTTTATCAATCACCATGACCCACTGGACCGTATTCTGACGAAGCGGGGTCCAGGACGGCTAGGGATTAGTCGCGGTTATTTGGGTGTCTGGTTTGCCCAGTGGTGGTATCTGACCGATGATGCGGTCCTTAAAGACGCCTTAATTCGCAAGCAACAAAAGAGTGACCGTCTGCAAACGGAAGCGTATCCCGAGGGAGATTTTCCTGTCGGCAAACATTTGGTTGTGATTCAGTGCGAAAGCCTGGACTGGAGACTGTTGGAACATGTGGCCAATGGCCAACCCGTCACGCCATTTCTCAATGAATTGCGTTCACGGTCAATGGTTTATCGGATCGAAGCGTTGCATCACAACGGCACGGCGGACGCCGATTTTGGAACGCTCAATGGCTGTCCTCCATCGCGTCATGTGATTACGTACAACATCCCGAAGTATCCCTACGACGACACCCTGCCGCAGTGGGTGCGGCCGTTTGGATTTCAGTGCCGCGCTTTGCATGGTTATCACGGAAATTTCTACAATCGCCGTTATGCCTTCAAAAAAATGGGTTTTGACGAACTGATATTTCAGGAAGAGTGTGAAGGCGTTTATTCGCTGAAACCGAGTACGATGGGAATCCTGGATCGCGACCTGCTGCGGGTCTCAGCGAACCTGCTTAAGAAAGACGATGCGGCGAACGTGCATGCGTTCCAATTTATTATCTCGCTTTCGACGCATGGTCCGTTTGACATGATCGCTCCCGAGGATCGCTTGATTTTTCCCGATCATCCGACGCTGGCACAGAACTATCTGAATAGTGTTCGTTACTTGGACGGTTGTTTGAAGCAGTGGTATCAAGACCTGCCGGAGGACACCACCGTGTTTCTCTATGGTGACAATGCGGCCGACGTTTCGGAGGGCGATTTTCATCCTGACAAACAAAAAACACTCGTCAATGGCGAGGAAAAACTGCTGGAGTTTGTCCCCTGTTTGATTTTCACGAAAGGGCGAGACCTCAGCGGTTGTCAAATATCACGTGACAAACCGTATGCGAAGAGCGGGGAACTCTCGCTGCTGGACCTGGTCACCTATTTGCGGAAGCAGGTTAAAAAGTCCTATGCCGTGCCCGTAGGTCAGGTACCCGGTACGTGACGTTTGTACATAAAGAATTGGACCGTAATAACTTCCCGATTTTACATTTGATGCGTCCCTGCGGCCATTTCGGTTTCGCCTCGCTCCGCCACCCGCAAGCGGGTACCCGGTCGCTGCTAACCTAAGATCGCGAAACCGGGAAGTTAATTCGGTCTGAACCCTAAGCACAACTATGAAGGCATACGAAAAAGGGGTCGGGAGTCAGTTTCGCGGCAAAGCTTGTCTAGTGTCGGACGTCGTCACCGCGAATCCGACTCCCGACCCCCTTCGCGAGACTCCCATAACCACGGCGGCAATTTTTGATTTCGATGGGACGCTCGTCGATACCATGCCCTTGCACTACGAAGCCTATCGGCTGGTATTTAAGGAACTGGGAATCGACCTTTCTCGGAGTGATTTTTACGACAACATCGGCGGCACGGCGCGCGAAACGATCCCGAAGTTTCTGAGGGGACGCGCCGCAACCTGCTCGACGGAAGAAATACACACGCGAAAAAAAACAGCCTTTGCACAACTGCTCGCAACGGTGCCAATTCCGGTTTTAGAAACGGCCAAATTGTTGGATGTTATGCACGGCAAGTACAAAATTGCCTTGGCCTCCTCGGGTTCTAGGCTGGGAATCGAACACATTCTGCACAGGCTGAACTGGGTTCGGTACTTTGACGCTATCGTGACGGGCGAAGATGCGGCCCGCGGCAAACCAGCTCCCGACTTATTCTTGATTGCGGCCGAACATTTGAAGGTCGCGCCCGCCGAGTGCATTGTGTTTGAGGATACCGACGCGGGAGTGTTGGGGGCGGTGAATGCGGGAATGCGGGTCTTCGATGTTCGCAAGACGGCAGTAGAATCAGGTGCGTAAAACATTGTGTCGATGAACAATCCATCCCAGTCTCTGATGTTAGACGATGCGTCTGAGGCTCACCGGCTCACCGGTTTTTCCGGAGCCGACGTATTTCGGGCGACCCGTGACGGTCGGCATTGGTTTGTTCGTAAAGCCGCTTCGTCGCCGGTTGGAAATGAGCGACTTCGCCGACAGGTTGCCAAGCAAACCGCGTTTGCCGCAGCCGCAGGGTTGAGTCTTCGCACACCCCGCATCCTGGGCGAAGGGACTATTGATGAACGCTATTATTTCGACATGGAATATGTACGCGGTCTGGACGGGGTGAGTTATTTGCGTCAGGCTTCGTATCCGGACGTTGTTCGTTTTGGTGATCGTTTGTGTGAGTACTTGCTGTTGGCGGCCGAACAACCGCCGCTGATGCCGTCGGCGTCTGCTAGTTTATTTGAATCGCTGTACAACAAAATTTGCGATGTACAACGAACCACACAGCGGATCGCACCGCACGACCTTTCGCGATTGTTCCTGGCCCTGGATCGGCTACGCAATCTGCCGCAGATGAATCCGACGCTTTGTCACGGTGATCTAACGTTGCAAAACATGTTGATCGACGACGACGGAACGATCTGGGTGGTCGATCTGCTTGATGCGCCGTTTGAACACTACTGGCAGGATGTTGCGAAACTTCAACAAGACCTTTCCGGTGGCTGGTACCTTTTGCAGCAGGCCCCGATCGCGCAGTGTGTTTTGGACTATCTGCGACAACGGTTGATTGCGACGGCGGTCCGTTTAATGCCGTCGTA
Organism: Planctomycetaceae bacterium; assembly: GCA_043738845.1. Classification (GTDB taxonomy): domain Bacteria; phylum Planctomycetota; class Planctomycetia; order Pirellulales; family DASRSE01; genus DASRSE01. Next base: position 715 of record JAYUFG010000475.1, on the reverse strand, counting down.
TGCCGAAGTCCATAGTTTACTGGTGGCCTGTACGTTCGTGAGAATTCTGCCGTATGCCCACACGCCGGAGCAGATCGAATTCGTAACCCGACGGATTGGCTACTTCGCAGGCAACGCGGTTTAACCTTTTGAATGCGGACCATTTTCTTTCCAATTTTGTCGAAAGTCGCGCTATGAAAGTTATCGTTCCTTGCTGCGGATATTCGAGCCGTTTTCCCGGTCAGCCGCCGAAATGGATGCTGCCCGCCCACGACGGTCGGCCGATGATTTGTCACGCGGTGTCGGGCGTGGAAATGGATATCGACGATCTCGTGGTGACGATTCTGGCGGAACATGAAACGAAATTTGGCGTGACGGCCGGATTGGAAAAGGCGTTTGGTCGCCCGATCCAGGTCGTTTCATTGACCGAACGGACCTCAAGCCAAGCGGAAACGGTTGCCCGCACGATTCAAGCCTTGAAATTGAAGGAACGGTTTCTCGTTAAAGACTCGGACGGAGTTTTTACACTTCGCAATCCGGCGGCGGATGAAAACTACGTCTGCGTCGATTCGCTGAATAATTTTGACTCGATCAACCCTCGCAACAAGAGTTATTTGCAAGTCGATCAACGGGGTGCGGTGATTAACATTCGCGAAAAGGTTGTGATTTCCGATTTGTTCAATGTGGGGGGATATCACTTTACCGATCCGGTCGTTTTCCTGGAGTATTATGAACG
>JAYUFG010000474.1:0-3712 GCA_043738845.1 Planctomycetaceae bacterium | reverse complement strand
ATTCGGCCAGACGGTCGAAGCGGTCATGGCCACTGCTGCGGCTCCGGCGGTTCGCAAAAATCGGCGTCGATTCAGTTCGGCAAAATCGCTGTCGCAATCGGGGCACGATTCGTTCGACTTGGATGGCTTCGTCATGGAATGGCTCCTGAGAGTTTAGTTCGTGGGCAAAATGAAACTACTTCTTCGCGTGGCACGTGTCGCAACGGGCGGAGATCGTGTGGAACAGTGGTTTTAGTTTGGCGGTGTCGGATGTTTCGGCGTTGATGGCGGCACTGGTGGCGGTCAAGAAATCAGCACTCCATTGCTGCCACTCGGGATTCATCTTCTCATTAGACACGATTTGACCAAGTTCCGACAAGACAATCGCCGATTTTTTGGCATTTTCTCCGTCGGACACGGCCAGTGAGGTCTTGGCGTCGGCGAAGGTTCCTTCCATCAGATACATCAAATTGCGAAAGGTGGCCCGCGTTTTGGTCAACGGCACAGCCTTGCCACCAGCAGGAAGTTTTTTGAACGCAGTCGCGGCGTCACGGACACTTTGGAGGCTCATCGTTACGGCGGCAGCATCTCGCTTCTTGGCGGCGGAATCTAAGGCACGAACGGCCGTCGAAAGGCTTTCGGCCGATTTCTTCCAGGAGTCATCGTCCTGTTTCGCGGCGATTAGTTCTGCCAAGATGCCGACGCCGACTGTTCCCCGCGTGAGTGATTTGAAATCGTGACCAGCATTCCACTGACGACAATATTCTAAATTCGTATCAATGGACCACAGCAAGGCAGCGGTCGCTTGCTCACGAGAGGTCTTATTCTGGGGTGCATCGTCAGCACGCAGCAAGACAACGGGAGCACCCAGGACCGTGAACAAGACTATGCACGATACGAACCGTTTGAAAATCAAAGTCATGTTTTCGCTCTCCGTGAAATGAAAATAGTTGCGACGGCACGTCAGTTTTTTGCACTTTCCGCCAGGCGTTTATCTCTCGCCACAAAAACGGCCCAGGAAAACCAGGCTCCGAACCACGACAGCAAAATACCAAACACCGAGTGGCCTGTCTTGTGGATCCAATTCCGCGTGTTGACCGTGCCGTCGGGAACAACATCCCTGGCGGCGACGGGCGAACTCAGCGGATTTTTATCGTCCCAGGCGACTTCCACACTGCCATTGTCGTTCGTTTTCAGAATCGTGCCGGGAAAAAAGGAATAGCCCAGGTATTTCGCTCGCACGTGCTGACCATCCACAAACCTGTTTTGACCGTGTGTGGCCAGCCAGTTGAGAAACTTGGTCGAGAGGAGGTCAGGCTGAGACGAAAAATCACTCGGGTCGATGTTTTCATTTAACGTTCCTGTTGACGGGTCGATTCCACCGGGATACCCATACGCATTTGGCGAATAAATACCGTAGTAATTGTTGGCATAGGGATTTGTCGTCGCTTCCCGGTCCCAGGGAATAAGCGAATGAAACGCGATGTGATAGTACATCGCTCCGCCGATAAAAGCCCCAACCCAAAAAACGCGATTCGTCCCCGACCGAACAATACAACCGACGAGCGCAAACGCCATCCAGAGAAAGTAGAACGAGTAGAGCAGACTCGCGACCCACGGATTCGCCATCATGATTGCCCCGATGCCGAGCGCAATCGCGGTCATGACGCCGAATAATCCGAGGAGTGAGAATTGCATTGTGGGGACTCTCTATTTGCGTTGATAAATCGAAACAACGTCACACGACATTCTCGTTCTCCTTCTCAATTTTCATCCGCGAAATGACCTGAATCAATTCCGCGCCGAATAGCAAAATCGTACTCGCGTAATAGAACCAAATCATAATGGCGAGCAGGGCACCGACGACTTCATACGCATTGTACTTCTTGCCCACGAGAAACCAAGCCAGCAGCCAGCGGCCGAATTCCCACGCGAACGACGTGCAAAATCCGCCGATGATCGCGACCGACCAGCGGACCGGTCCCTTTGACAACAGTTTATAAATCAGTGTGAAGAAGACCGCATTCAGAGTGATTCCGACACCCAGGTGGAGCCACCGCCAGACGTCGAGACCGATCTTCTTGTGAAGCCAATCGAGGACATCGGTCGCAAGCCACCATTCGCCGGCGAATTTTTCGACCGCCGCCAGCATGAACCCGCCAAAAAAAGTCGCCATGAGCAACACGCCGAGTGCGAGGAGCATGGCGAACGCTTTCAGCCGATGGAGCAGCACATGCCAAACCATCCACCAAATTCCGCCCGACTTGGGGGCGTTTTTTACTTTCCAAATGCGATACAGCGAATCCTCCAATTGCGAAAAAATACCAATCGAAGCCAGCAGCACTCCGATCACGCCGACGGGTCCGCCGAGGATGGCTTGGGATTTGACCTCGTTTAAGACGCGCTCGACCAGTTTCGCTAAGTCGCCGTTCTGGGTGGTCTTGTTGATCTCGTCGATTAGCCCCTCCTGCTGCAACTTCAGGTCGGGCCAAAGTTGCGTGACCCAGCCGAAGATCGCAATGATCACGAGCAACATGGGGAAAAACGACAGCACACCGTAGTAAGCGAGCGACGTCGCCATGCGACTGCCGTCGTCGTCCGACCATTCGCAAATCGTCCGCCACAACGTGGGCCAAACGCGACGGGTGATAAGTTTCAACATAGTGAAGACGTTCTATTACAAAATAGTCCCAGGTGACTTACCCTTTTCGCAAAAATCGGTTAGCGGCGTCACTATTGCTTTATTGCGGCGACGGTTTCTCACGCAGGATCGGGACGTCGAACAATTGCGGTTTGTTGCTGGCGAGCGATTTTGCAACGAGTTCCATCAGTTCGTCGGGGTCGGTCACGCGCTGCGCCGCGACGCCCAGCGATTTTGCCAACGAAACAAAGTCGATCTCCGGCTTCACAAGGTCCATGCCGAGATAATGGTCCGCCGTTGCTTGTGGCAAACCGAGCAGATCGGCCCCTTTTTTCAAAATGTGATATTGAGCGTTGTTGCAGATCACAAACGTGACCGGAATGTTATAACGGGCGGCCGACCACAGCCCTTGAATTCCATACATCGACGCCCCTTCGCCCAACAGAGCCAGCACCGGCCGGTCGGGCCAAGCCAGCTTCACGCCGAGCGAAACGCCCAGCCCCCAACCCAACGCCCAACCGCGATGACCAAAATAACCCGTCGTGTTTTTCAAGGCACCCAACCGCTCAAAAATCGTATTGGTCGTCGTGACGGCTTCTTCAATCACGGCGACATTCGGCGGCAGAATTCGCGACAGGCTTTCCATGAGGGTCAAGCGGGTCATCGGTCGCTGGGGGCGTTCTGCTTTCGCTTGTCGGCGAATTTCGTCCCGCGCAACGGACTGCTGTTGGGCATATTGCGCTATTCGTTTTTGCGCCGCCGAGTTTTGTTCGCTCGTCATTCGTACCGCAAGTTCGCGAGCCAGTTCGGCGAGACCAACCTTCGTGTCGCCTAGCACGGCGACTTCGAGCGGATAATTGCGACCCAACTGGGCCGGGTCTTCATCAAGGTGGACCAAGCGGATGTGTTCAGGAATTGCCCGTGATGGCTCGAAATAGACATATTCCCGCAGGAGGTCCATGCCCGTCACGAACAGGACATCGAATTCTTTCAGTCGTTCGCGAACCTCGGGTGACCAATGGGGCAGGCCGTCGGCACTTAACGAATGATCGGTCGGAAAGCTGAGGCGGCCGTGCGTGTGGCCCGGCTCGT
>JAYUFG010000473.1:0-3718 GCA_043738845.1 Planctomycetaceae bacterium | reverse complement strand
TCCCAAACTCGGTCCTCGTCTGAATTGGGATTCCAAATTTTGCCGCTCGCCATCCCACCAATTTCGGGGCCGTCATTGCGATTCAAGTCGTGAGACTCAGTTTGGCACAGGACGCGGTGTGACGCAACGACGTTCGACTCCATTAGACCTTATGGCTGAAAGTCGGCGTCGCCGAACTGCCACAGAAAAAACGACCAGACATCGGCAGATTCTTCTTGCCGCTGCTTTTTGGTTGAACCGATGCCGTGGCCCGCATGATAATCGACACGGAAGAGGACCGGGCGGTCGCCGGTGGTGGCGGCTTGAAAGCGAGCGGTCGTCTTTGCCGAGAGCCAAGGTTCAACACGCGGGTCGTTGGCTCCGTGGGTTAAAAGAATGGCGGGATATTTCGTGCCGTCCTGAATGTGATGAAACGTGCTCATCGCCAGCAGGGCTGTGAAATCTTCGGCTTTTGTAACCGTGCCAAATTCCGGGATATTCGGCGGGCCATTCATTGTCGTTTCGAAGCGGAGCATGTCGGTGCAGCCCACCGAGATCTGTGCGGCGGCAAAGAGATCGGGGCGTTCCGTAACTGCGCGGCCGATGAGGATTCCGCCCGCACTCCCCCCTTTGCCCGCCAGTTTCGCAGAAGTCGTATAGCCCGCCGAAACTAAGTATTCGGCGCAGGCGATGAAATCTTTCCAGGTATTGGGCTTGGTGTTTTTGCGTCCGGCGTCGTGCCATTCCTGTCCGAACGCACCCCCGCCGCGAACTTGCGCCACTGCCAACACTCCGCCGCGCTCGAGCCAAGCCAACTCGGTCGGATCGTAACGCATCTCTTCATGGAAACCATAGGCTCCGTATCCGGTGATTAACGTCGGGTTTTTTCCGTCGAGACGGATGTCTTTGCGGTGAATGATCGACAGTGGAATTTTCACACCGTCGTGACTCGGCACCAGGACTTCCGTGGAGGTGAGGAAGTCAGGCGTGTCGAATTTACCTTTAGGGGATAGGCCGGTGTCGGTAAGTGTGCGAGTAGACGGGTCGTAGCGATAGAGAGACCCGGCGCGAGACCACGAGTTTGTGGCAATATAGACGCCCTTGATGTCGGCACTCGCGGCGGCGATTTTGCCCGATGGTTCCGCAGAAGGAAGCTCGACGGGTTCGCCTTTCGCTCGGTCGGAGAACGGAACTCGCAAAATTTTGCTCGGCACGCCCGACAGGATCTCGACGTAAAGGGCATCCTGAGCAACGGCCAGCGACGTGACGACATACTGTCCGCTAGGAATGATCGTTGTCGCGGTCGGCGGATTGGGCTGATTGAGCGCAGTGCGGGTGATCTTGAAACGAGGTGCGTCGTGAGCCGTGAGTAAATAGATTTCATCGGCTCGGACGGCGAAACTCGTCACCAAGTCGGATCGGTCGCAAACCTTTGTCCACGTCGCGGTTGGCTTCGCTAAATTCTTTAGTGGTGTGACGTACAGCGAAATAAACGCCTCATCGCCATGCTTAACTTGGCCAATCGCCCAGTTGGATTTCGTCGTCACGATCACGGCTGGAAAATCCATTTCCGCCATTTCGGGCGAACCCTTTGCGCCGAACGCAAAAATCAGTTCATCCCGAGCAACATCACTTCCGAGCGAATGCTGAAACGCTTGCGTGAATTTGTAACCATCGGTGGCGGGCGCGTCGGCCGGTAGATCCCGGCGGCGGCTGTAGACAAACGATTTTCCGTCGGGCAGCCAACAAGGGAGAGCGTATTCCGCTTCCATTCGGTCGATCGACTCCGGCAGGTCTTTTCGCGTGACAATATCGAATATCTTTAGCGTCGTTTGTTCAGAACCCGAGGCGGCGAAGCCATACAGCAGTTTTGAACCGTCCGGCGAAACCCGAAAAAAACTAACCGTGAAGTGGCCACCATCGCTCGCGGGAGAAAACTTTTCGGGATCGATCAGAAGTTCTTCCTGGTCGGTGGTCGCGTTACGAAGATAAACCTTAGCGACGTTTTCTGATGCGAGTTGCTTGAAGTAGAAGAGCGTTCCATCGGGATGGCGTGACACGCCCGACAGCTTGAAGGGACGACCAGCATCAAGCTCCTGCAGGCGTTTTAACAACGTGTCGCGGCCTTTGATCGCCCGGATCGTCTGGTCCGTAAATTCCGCTTGGCCCTTGACCCATTTCTGCACAGTGGGATTGTTGAAATCCTCCAGGTAGCGATAAGGATCAGAAATCGTCGTGTCGTGATAGCGATCAAGAACGGGAAGTACGGGCGCGATGGGGGGTTTTTCGGCCATGGAGTCTTTTAAGGGTCCGCTGGAAAGGCATGTCAAAACAAGGACCGCGAGTGGCCAGAGTCGGCATGGGCACAGCGTTCGACAAACGAAGTTATTCAAAGGTGTGAGTGTGGTCAAAGTTCTGGTTGACGACGCGATTTTACAAATTCATGTCAAGACCCAATGTAGGTGGACGGCCTACATCTTAAACTTGGCCGGGCACATCGACAACCAATAGGCGGGTAAGTTGCACCGGTGATCGCTTTGGCCATTGCCGACGACGATGAGTGACTGGTATTTCTCGCCGTCCTATACAAACCCGTCGTCCCGCACGAACTTCTAGGTCGGGCGTCTTTTATATTTGCGAAATAGCACCGTGCCCGGTAGCGGCAGTCGCCGATCATGTGGTGCGGGCACGTCCAGCGTGACAGTTGCACACGACGTATTCAGTAACGGCTCGTTCTTCGGCCGCACCAAGCGGACGACGGCGTTACGGTGCCGAGCTGGTTTTTTGAATCCAGATGTTGCGGAAGCGAACCGGCGTGTAGTGATCTTGCAGGCCGAGCGGTCCCGACGTGGCACCGCCAGCGAGGGCAACATGATCTTGAACGAGAACGCCATTGTGAACGACCGTTACTAAACTGGGCTTAATCATTTTGCGATTCGCGTCCAAGCGTGGCTGTTCCAGCGTGATGTCATAGCTTTGCCACTCGCCCGGCTTGCGGCACACATTGACCGTCGGAGGATGCTTCCCATAAATGGCAGCAGCTTGCCCGTCGGCGTAGGTTTCATTCTCGAACGAGTCCAAGACTTGCAGTTCTTGGTGGCCCGGCAGAAACACGCCGCTATTCCCTCGATTCTGCCCAATCATCGTCGGTTTGAATTCGGCAGGTGTCGCCCATTCGAGATGAATCCGGCAGTCGCCGAACTTCTCTTTGGTGTAAATGTTACCGCTGTTGGGTACGACCTCAAAATATCCGTCGCCGATTTTCCATTTGGGTTCCGTCATGGGCGGTTGTTCCTTTGGCCCCGGCCGACGCTCCCACTGCGAAATATCCTTGCCCGCGAACAGCACGATTGCGTCGGCGGGTGGCTTGGCAAATTCCTCGTCCTTGGCTGGTCCTGGATCGCGCACCGGCGGCTTAGGCCGATTGATGTCGTGTGGTTCCCAGACCTTGTCGCTCGGCGGAGCTGGCGTCTTTCCAGAATCATCGGCGGCAAGGATGGACCCGGTCAAAAAGAACATCGCGACAACTGTGGTCGCACACACAGAAATGAATTTTCGCATCAAAGTGATCCTATAGTAGTAATTGCTCAAAGGAGCGTGCGGGCGTGCTGAACGTCGCGGTCGCGAAACTGGTTGAATCGGATGGTTTAGGAACAGTCCCGAAATAACTTCCCGGTTTTGCGATCTTAGGTTAGCAGCGACGCGCAGCGGAGCGAGGCGAAACCGAAATGGCCGCAGG
>JAYUFG010000472.1:0-3723 GCA_043738845.1 Planctomycetaceae bacterium | reverse complement strand
ATCGGCGGTCGTGATGCGACCAACAACCACCTATCCGCTATTTATGTCGCCCGCCGATTTAACAACCCGATTGAAGGACTATGCTCGCGAACTGGGCTTTGACCTGGTTGGGGCCTGTCCGGCGGTCGCCCTTCCCGGCGGTGAGCGGTTGCGGGAATGGCTGGCCAATGGTTATCAAGGTGAGATGAACTATCTCGCCAGTCGCGAAGAAGCCTATCAACATCCAGGTTCGGTCCTGTCAGGCGTCCGCAGCATCCTCATGCTCGCGATGAACTATCGGACGCAGGAACCGGCAGAACCGTCGCCCGGCTTTGGTCGGGTTTCGCGATATGCCTGGGGCAGCGACTATCACGATCTCCTCCGCGAGCGGCTGGATCGTTTTTCGCAATTCCTGAAATCGCTTGTGCCCGCTGCTCTCGTTCGGGGTGTCGTCGATACGGCACCGCTGCTCGAACGAGAGTTTGCCCAATTGGCCGGGTTGGGTTGGATCGGAAAAAACACGCTACTCCTCAACAAGTATTCGGGCAGTTGGTTCTTTCTCGCCGCCTTGTTGACCGACTGCGAACTCGCTTACGACGAACCGCACCACACCGATCATTGTGGGACGTGTCGCGCCTGTTTGGATGCTTGTCCGACCGCTGCGTTCGTCGCACCGTATGTTCTCAATGCGCGGAAGTGTATCAGTTATCTGACGATTGAATTGCGTACCGCGATTCCGATCGAATTGCGGCCTGGCGTTGGTGACTGGCTGTTCGGATGCGATGTGTGTCAGGACGTCTGTCCTTGGAATCATCGGGCCCCGCCGAGCAACGAACACGAATTTCAACCCCGCGATTCGACCAATCCCATCGACTTGATCGAGTTATTTAGCCTGTCAGACGAAGCGTTTCGCACGCGCTTTCGTCATTCGCCGTTGTGGCGAGCCAAACGTCGCGGCCTACTTCGGAATGCGGCGATCATTCTCGGCAATCATCCCACGCCAAGAGCCATCTCCGCCCTCACGCATGGCCTTTCCGATAGCGAGCCGCTCGTTCGCGAAGCGTGCGAATGGGCAATGACGCGACAGACCGTAGCTTAAGTCTTCCTGCCGTGCGCCATTACTTTTTCGGCAACTCGACCGCCCGCAGATTGCGAAATGAAAGATCGGTCGTCGGGTCGTGGCCTTGAATGATCAGCGTCCCCGGCTCGACCTTCGTTCCATTCCGCGGATTATTGTGGGCAGACCGAGTGTCGGTCCAATCGCTCACCTGATAACCGTTCACCCAGGCCGCCACATGCGGCCCATTCGTACATAACGTCATCGTGAACCATTCAAAGTCGTTTGAGACCACCTTGCGGGCGTTCTGGCGGCGATAAATACCGCCCGTCCCGCAATCGGCAGGTTTCGTGCGGTCGTCGTCTTTGAAACCATTTTGAATTTGGCACTCGTAACCATTTTGAAACTCGCCGGGAATGCTGCGAAAGAAGACGCCGGAATTCAAACTCTTGCCGTTGGAGAACACGTCGAGTTGCAACGTGAAATCGGCAAACTGCACTTCACTCTCGAGTTGGCCTGGACCGTTCTTGATATTGAATTCGCCTGGCTTAGCCACGGTGATCACGCTTTTTTGCTTCTCGCCGACGAATGGTTTCCAACCGGTCAAGTCCTGGCCGTTGAATAGACTTTTTTGAGCAAGCGGCTTGAGCTTGACGTTGCGAAACTGGGCCGCTCCCATGTTGTACTGCAAACCGATGAATCCGCGAGGGAGCGATTTGGCATCTTCGTAATCAATGACTTGCTTCCCGTCGAGTTGCACAATGAAGCGGCCCCCTTCGACGGTCAGGTCGTAAGAATGCCATTCGCCCGGCTTGGCATCGGCCGTTCCTTTTTTCCGCCCGACAAAACTGCCGGTGGGAAACGGACTAATTTTTGGATCGGCAATGTTAAGTTCATAGCAATCGGACTTCGGGTCTTTGGGGACCGCTGGCGTTCGCAGAAAAATTCCGCTATTTGTTTCCTGCGGGGCACGAAAATCGACTTTCAAGCGATAGTCGGCAAATTCGCACGTGGTGTGTAACAGTCCCGCCTCGCCGGTTGTGACGCCGATTTGTCCCTCGGTCACTTTCCAGTCGGCTTTGCTACCCGGCTCCCAGCCAAACATCGTTTCGCCATCGAACAACAAAATCCAACCGTCGGCGATTTCCTCCTTGGTCAACGTGTTGTGCTTCGCGGCGGGCGCAGCGTCAGCCGCCATGATTGTCAGCGTGATGGGCGACATGGTTGACAACACGATTTCCACAGCGAGAAACCACGACGCGCGAATTGAACGGGAATTGAACCACATGATCGATGATCCTCGAAGGAGAGCTTGACTTGAAAGGCGGGAAGAACGTTCGTAGCCTAAACTGCGAACGGACCGTTGTAAAGCATTGCGGAACGGCACGGCTTTTGTCGCCTGCTTTCACGGCACCAACCTATTCCTTCAACTTAAACAACCGTCGAATCGCATCGAGCAATCCATGCGGAGTCCCGTGGCGCGATTCGTCGCGGAGCGATTCGAGGGGCGGATGCAACAGTTTGTTCGCGTAGCGGTCGAACGACTGGGAAATTTCTTCGCGGGTTTTGTCGTCCAGGTTCGGCAGTTTGTTGAACAGCCGCCGCAACTCTTCTGACTTCACATCGTGCCACGCCGTTCGCAGGCGTTGGATCAACGGACCAGTTGCGCGATGGCGCAGATCGGCCATAAAGTGCGATGTTTCCTCTTCGACAATGGCCAAAGCCTTCGGAAGTTCCTTGTCGCGCTCGCGGCGATTCCGTTCACACGCCGCTTGTAGATCGTCCACCGAGTACAAATAGACGTTCAAGCATTCGCCAATGCTCGGCGCGAAATCGCGGGGAATCGCGAGGTCCAGAATCAACAGCGGTCGCTGAAAACGCTGCGGTTCAATCTGTTGTTGATATCGGACGAGCGTCATGATCGGCTCGCTGGCGGCGGTCGTACTCACGACCAAGTCGGCGAAAACCAGTTGCTGATCGAGCCGCTCCCAGGCGACCGCCTTGCCTTGCCAAGTGTGAGCCAGTTCCTCCGCTTTTTCCGGGCTGCGATTGACAACGGTCACATGTCGCGCCCCCTGATCCTTGAGATAGCGGAGCGTTTCCTCGGCCATTTCGCCCGCCCCGATCACGAGAATTTGCTTGTCGTCGAGCCGCTCGAAAATCTCGCCCGCGAATTCAATCGCCACACTGGCGACACTTACTCGTTTTTCGTTGATCGACGTTTCACTGGCAACCCGCTTGGCAACTTTGAGGGCGGCTTGAAAAAAGTCGTGCGTCAAGGGACCCGTCGCGGCGTGCTCCTGAGCCAACTGATAGGCCTGCTTCACTTGCGAGAGAATTTGTGGCTCGCCGACGACCATGCTATCAAGACTGGCGGCGACAGTGAACAGGTGCCGCACCGCGTCTTCGCCCGTTCGCTCATACAATTCGTCAAAAACGGAATGCAACTCGACGCCGTGAAAGGTTGCGAGAAAACTGGCCACATCCTGATGTGACGGAGCCATTTCGGGATTCTCGGTCGCGGTGTAGACCTCGACCCGATTGCAAGTTGAAACAAGGACTGCCTCGACGCCGGGAAATCTCAGTCGGAGTTTTTCCAGCGCGTCGGCCGCTTGATCGGGATTAAAAGCCAATCGTTCCCGCACTGCGACCGACGCATTGTGATGACTGCAACCGACCATTTGGAG
>JAYUFG010000471.1:0-3737 GCA_043738845.1 Planctomycetaceae bacterium | reverse complement strand
TAGCACGTCCATGTGCATACTCCTGAATGGGGGTAAACGCAAATGCAGCACCCTACGCAATTTTGGCAGTCTGGGGCAAAGTCACTTACCGGATAGACCCTTAGTGTGGAAATAATTGGCCGGGTCGCGACAGTTGATGGTAGCCATGCCTTTTAAGATACGGCGTTTGGGTGCCAATTGCAACAGTTTTTTTGTGCTTACCTTGAATGCTCGTCCGCTTTGGCCTGCGGGGCGAATCCACGACGGAGCGTGTTCTCGGTGATGGTATAGGGCACGATGAATTGCAGCAGGTAGTCTGGTCCGCCCGCTTGACTGCCGATCCCTGACATTTTGAAACCGCCGAATGGTTGTCGCCCGACGAGCGCACCGGTGATCGGCCGATTGAGATACAAATTTCCCACGGTGAACTCGCGGCGACAGCGGTCGAGATTCGCCGGGCTGCGCGAGAAAACGCCACCGGTCAGTGCGTAGCGCGTTCCGTTGGCAATCTGCAACGCTTCATTCAAATCGGCGGCGTGAATCACCGCCAAGACCGGTCCGAAAATTTCTTCCTGGGCAATCGGTGCATCAGGCGAGACATCGGCAAAGATATGCGGCCCGACAAAGTTGCCTTGCTTCGCCAGATGTCCAACATCAACCGCCAGCATTTCGCGACCGGACTTTTTACCACGAGCAATCCAGTCGAGAATTTTTGTTCGCGCCTCTTCGTCGATGACCGGGCCGATGCTCGTGGTGGGGTCTTCAGCAGGTCCGACACGCAGACTACGAGTCGCCTCGACCAGCCGTGAGAGAAACACATCGTACACGCCTGCCAAGACGATACACCGCGAACAGGCAGAGCATTTTTGTCCTTGAAAGCCGAACGCACTTTTCATCACGCCGAGAACGGCCTCGTCGAGATCGGCATCGTCATCCACAATGATGGCGTTCTTGCCACCCATCTCGGCGATCACCCGCTTGACGAGTGTGGCGGTCCCTTTTGCGGAGACTTCGGCCGCTGTGCGTTGAATGGCAAGTCCGACCTCGCGCGAGCCGGTGAACGCAATCATCGCCACGTCGGGATGTTCGACCAGGGCCACGCCGACGACCTCACCTTTTCCGGGCAGAAAATTGGCAACCCCCGGTGGCAGGCCGATCTCCGTGAATATCGCCATCAGCTTGGCGGCGACGACGCTCGCTTGTTCGGCCGGCTTGAAAACGACCGTGTTGCCCGTCGCGAGCGCGGCGGTCGTCATGCCAGTCAAGATGGCGAGTGGAAAATTCCAGGGTGCGATGATCGCGGCGACTCCGCGCGGTCGATAGTCGAAACGGTTTTCTTCGCCGGGGACATCGATCCCGCGCGGCTGGCCCAGGTTCTCGACGCCCAGGGCATAATACTCGCAAAAATCAATCGCTTCGGCCACATCGCCATCGGCTTCGCGCCAGGTCTTGCCACATTCGAGAACTTCCCAGGCGGCGAGTTCAAACTTGCGAATCCGCATTTGTTCAGCAGCCGCCCGCAGAAACTCGGCCCGTTCGTGCGGCGTTTTTTTCGACCAGTCGGGCAACGCCTTTTTTGCCGCAGCAACCGCCTGTTCGACGTGTCGAGCATCAGCCGCAGCGACTTTTCCGACGATCTGATCACATTGCGACGGATTCCGAGAGACGATCCATTGCGAAGGAGAGATTTTCTCCCCGCCGATCTGCAAAGGGTACTCGCGACCTAATTCCGTTTTGACCTGCTCCAGGGCCAAGGCCATGCTGCGGCGATTTTCCGGCTGACTAAAATCAAGCGGCGGTTCATTCCGATAGGCGGGAGCGAAGGGTGTTGTTCGCGAAGAAGTAGTATTCATGACACGATCCTGCGAAGAAGAAAGACGTTGGCCGAGCTTTGCCGGATTTTGCAACAAGGTGTCGGGCGCGACCTGTTCCGTAAAGCTCGCCCGCAGAAAGGAATCATTCGACGTGTTTTCGAGCAGCCGCCGAACGAGATACGCCATGCCGGGAATCAGTTCGCCATAGGGCATGTAGATTCGCAAACGATGGCCCAGATTGACAATCGCCTGCTTCTCGGCGTCGGCCATGCCGTACAGCATTTGAATCTCAAAACCACTGTTGGGAATTCCCAAATGCCGCGCGACCGCAATCCCATGCGCGAGCGAGCGGAGGTTGTGACTTCCCAGGGCGGGCTTAAGATAACGGTGGTTCTGCATTACGAACCGCATTTGCTTTTCAAAATTCGCGTCCGATTCCCACTTGTGTTCGAAGACGGGTATGGGCCAACCGGTCGCGGCGGCGTGAACGGTTTCGTAATCCCAATAGGCCCCCTTCACAAGGCGCACCCAAACGGGCGTACCGCGAGCCTTTGCCCAATCACGCAGGTTCAACAAATCGCGGCCCGCATCGTGCAAGTAACATTGGATGACAATGCCAATATCGGACGTTTCACGAAATTCCGGCTCTTGCAGAATCTGCTGGAAGATATGGAGCGTTAAATCTTTGGCCTGGTACGATTCCATGTCAATGTTGACGAACGCTCGATGTTCCCTCGCGAGCCGCAACAGCTTTCGCAAACGCTCGCCGACACGGCGGGTCGTGCCGATGGGATCAATCGCGTCGAACTGGCTGTCGAGAGCCGACATCTTGACTGAGACGTTCACTCGCGGGATTTCACTCAGTTCGCTGCGGTCGATTTGCGAAACTTCGGGCCAGGAGTTGACGGTCGGGCTCGTTTCCGAAATGAGGTCGAGATAGGCTTGTAGATAACGGTCGGCTTCGATTTCACTTGTGACCGCTTCACCCAGCACGTCGAGCGTGAAGGCCCGATTGAGTTTGCGCTCGCGTCGGGCAGCGGCCAAGACCTCGGCGATGTTCGTGCCCGCAATGAATCGCCGGGCGTGACTCATTGCATTTCGCCGCGCGGTGATGGCAAGTGTGCGCCCCGCGAGTGAGCGGGGTTTGGCAATCGAAAGCCCGAGCCGAGCGGCGGCGGGGAGGTGACGCTTTACATCGGCGAAGTATTCGTGCAGGTGGCCGATGATCGCTTCGCTCGTGGCCAGCATGGGCAACACGTCGATGAAGCGAAACATCTGCACTTTGACCGATTCGTCCTGCATCGCCCAGGCCATGATCCGATCATCCCACCACCGTCGTTGGAAAACATTTGAATTCTGACGGGGCAGATGATCGAATAGATACCGGCCGACCTCTTGGGTCGTTTGCTCAATGCGCGACAGTTTGACCGTAGAAAAATCGGCGGTGGGTATTTCGTCCGGCATGGACGCTGCCTCTTACGAGGTGGGGGTTCGATCAAAGTCGGTCTCTGTTAATCTCGCACGTTGAGTATGGCCAGTCAATGGTGATCGGGCGGCATTCCCCTCGGGTTATGAGTACACCGGGTTTCGAGAGTTCAGAATTACGTCGGTCTCAGGTACGCAAGGATGCGTACTCTATCTGTCTTGAGCATGACTTGAGCGGGAAGCCTTTTTTTCAACCGGAGAAATTGCGCCGGAAAAGACAGCAGATTCGGCATGACCCGACGAATTATTAGTTCGTGAAACGATGCAAGATCGCGAACGAACGATCTCGGAACAAATTGTCCAAGCCAGCGACATCAAGATACAACTCGAACAAAGCACTCGGCGCAAAAGACGACAACGTGACTGTATTACCGTTAAAATCGTTATCCTTCAATCCCACTCCTAACGGTCGTAACGTGGCGTTTCTAAATTGCTACGTCGGCTGTTGAAAAAAAAAAC
>JAYUFG010000470.1:0-9938 GCA_043738845.1 Planctomycetaceae bacterium | reverse complement strand
GTTGGAAGCGAACGGGCGATTCTCGTCGGCGTGTTGCTCGGCGAGCAGTCCGATCACGAACATCCACTCGATGAATTGAACGGACTCGCGCAAACGGCCGGGGCGACCGTTGTCGGACGGATGACCCAGCGGCGAGAGGTGCCCGACAAGACGACCTATCTCGGCAAGGGCAAAGTTGAGGAACTCAAGATCGTCGCGGCGGCCGACGAGGCCGACGTCATTCTGTTCGACAACGATCTGTCGCCTGCTCAAACGCGAAATCTGGAAGAGGCGACCGGTGTCAAGGTTCTCGACCGGAGCGAATTGATTCTGGACATCTTTGCGCATCGCGCGCAAACGAACGAAGCCCGCTTGGCGGTGGAACTTGCGCAGTTGCAATACTCGCTGCCCCGCTTGAAGCGAATGTGGACCCACCTGAGCCGTTTGAAAATGGGGATCGGCATGCGCGGTCCGGGTGAAAAGCAACTTGAAGTTGATCGTCGCCTTGTCGAAAAGCGAATCCACGAATTGCAGAGTGAACTCAAAGGTATCGAACGTCGCAAAGAACGACAGGTTGCCGCGCGGGGAGAAAACCGCACGGTCTCGCTTATCGGTTACACGAACGCGGGCAAGAGTACACTGCTGAACAGTCTGACCGGTGCGGGCGTACTCGCCGAGAATAAACTTTTCGCGACGCTCGACACGCGCACTCGCCGCTGGCAATTGCCCGGCTGGGGACCGGTATTGTTGTCCGATACGGTCGGCTTCATTCGCGACTTGCCCCATCATTTGATCGCCAGCTTTAAGGCCACGCTTGAAGAGGCGCGACAGGCCGATCTGCTGTTGCACGTGGCCGACGCGGCCAATCCGGCGGTGTATGACCAGATCAAAGCGGTCTACACGGTGTTGGAAGAGTTGGAAATCGACGCGACCGACACCTTGTTGATTCTCAACAAAGTCGATGCAGTCCAAGACCGCAACGATTTAGAACGCTTGCTCGAACATTATCCGCACGCGCTTTCGGTCAGCGCGCGGAGTGGCGGTGGGCTAAACCAATTGGCCTCGTCGGTCAGTGCCGCACTCAGTCGCGATTTTCTCGATGTCGATGTAGAGACCGGCGTCGAGAACGGTCGGTTGTTGGCGTATCTGGCCGCACACGGCGAAGTTTTGTCGAAGCGGTTCAGCGATAGTCGGGTCGTAGTTCATTGCCGCATTCCGCGACATTACCTGGCCAAGCTGCATGAAACCGACACGACGATTCGCGAACATCGGCTGAACGGACATCTCAAAATCGACCCAGCTTCCACAAACGGCGATATCCTCCCGTTCACGGACAAACGGGCGTAAATCACCGAGACATTCAGTCGTAATGGGTAAAATATATTTCCGGTGATCTATGCGCCGATTCAGACTCGCAATTGTATTTGGATTGGTTCTCATTGCGATTGGCTTCGTTGGCAATCAAATGGTTGTGCGTATTGAAACGGGGCCCCGCTTGGGTCCACAAACCGAGAGTGATTCGATTGACCAAGCGTTTCGTGCGTTCAAACTGAAATACGGTGCTTTTCCGCCGAATTTTTCTGACCGCTCGATTTTGCGGGACGCCTGGGAAAAGATGTTCCCTTATGCGGTTGAAACTCCGCCCGAGAATTTGAATGCCGCCGAGGCATTGGTGTTTTGGTTGCAAGGGTTTACACATGATCGCCGTCTTCCGATTACCGGTGAAGGAGAGCGATTTCCGTTCTTCCCTTTTCACAAAGATCGGTTGATGGGCGAGTTTCCTCATCAAGTTTATGTCGCAGAATTTTCCAATGGCAATTCGCCCCTGATTTATTTTGACGCCTCGCGATCCTATCCGATTGAACTTCAGTACCAACATCTGCATCCCTATACGACCACGGCATCCGCCGGGGAAAAACTCGTAAACGAAAATCGCTTTCAAATCATCCACCCAGGTGCCGACGGGAATTTCGGCACTGGTGGACAATATCCGTCAGGCACCGGTTTTTCAGAAGGCGATTTCGATAACCTTACCAACTTCAGTCACGAAACGTTGGGCAACACTAAATGATGTTCCAGAGTTCGCTCAGCGACAAACGAGTGTGATCGAGAGAAAGGGGTCGGAAGGTGGTTTAAAACTGTTCGCCCTTAATCCGTGCGATCTCCTGAGCGTCTTTGTCGCCGCGACCTGATAGACAGACGACGACGATTTCGTCCTTCGGTCGGGCCTTCGCCAATTCCATTGCTTTCGCAATCGCGTGCGAACTTTCCAGGGCGGGCAAAATCCCTTCGCACTTGGCCAGCGTGTCAAACGCCGTCATTGCATCGTCGTCACGACAATAGGTGTAGGCAACTCGGCCCGAAGATTTCCAATAGGCGTGTTCCGGCCCAACGCCCGGATAATCAAGACCCGCCGAAACGGAATGGACGTCGCACGTTTGACCATCTTCGTCCTGCATGACATAGCTGAAGCTGCCATGCAGCACGCCCGGCTGACCATAGGTCAATGTGGCGGCATGATCGCCCGGTTTCTCGGAGCGGCCGCCCGCCTCAACCCCGACGAGTTTCACGTCCGACAGTTCGACGAACGGATAGAACATTCCGGCCGCGTTGCTTCCGCCACCGACGCAGGCGACGACATGGTGCGGCAGACGACCGATTTGCGTTCGGCTTTGTTCGATCGTTTCTTGACCAATGACCGATTGAAAGTCGCGCACGATCCGCGGAAAGGGATGCGGACCGACGACCGAGCCGAGAATGTAGTGGGTTGATTCGACGCTGCTCATCCAGTCCCGCATGGCTTCGTTGATCGCATCTCGCAAAGTTTTTGAACCGCTCGACACGCTGCGAACTTCCGCCCCGAGCAACTTCATACTAAAGACGTTGGGCCGCTGACGGCGAATGTCCTCCTCGCCCATGTAAACGACGCAATCGAGTCCGAACCGGGCACAGGCGGTCGCGGTCGCAACGCCGTGTTGCCCGGCACCCGTCTCGGCGATCACCCGTTTCTTGCCCATTCGGATCGTGAGCAACGCCTGTCCCAGCGTGTTGTTGATTTTGTGGGCACCGGTGTGATTGAGGTCTTCGCGTTTGAGGTAGATTTGTGCCCCGCCGCAATGTTGGCTCAGCCGTTTGGCATGATACAAAGGGGACGGCCGCCCGACATAGTTCGTCAGCAGATCGCGCAACTCGGCTTGAAAGGCCGCGTCGCAACGGGCCTTGTCATATTCCACCGCGAGTTCATCCAGGGCGCGGGTGAGCGTCTCCGGAACAAAGCGGCCCCCAAATTGGCCGAAGCGACCAAGGGCGTCGGGAACATGACTTGTGGCGGTGGAAGTGGGCATAAGGCAACCTATCAAAAAGAAGTCGGGAGTCGTTCAGCGGCAACGACTCCCGACATTTGAAAAAATCGTCCGCGATTTTCTACCCTTTCACGTTGTAACAGTACAATGTTCCTTGTTCTCGGAGATACAGCTTTCCACCGACGATGACCGGGTGCGGCCAGCTTGGCTTGCTGACGTCAGGGATTTGAAATTTGCTGATGACCTTAAATCCGTCGGTCTTGAGATCGAGCAGGCTCATCGTGCCGTCTTCATAGCGGAAATAGAACAATCCGTCGGCATATCCAACGGCGGCGGAGCCTTTGCCCGGACCGCGATCCTTGTTGTACTTGACCTTGCCCGTCTTCCATTCGAGACAGAAGGGAAAGCCTTGTCCGTGTTGGTGGCCACCGTAAATATAGTCGCCGAGCATGATCATTCCGCCGTGATGATTTTGCAAATCTTTCGCGCCGAGGTAGTAAACTTCGTCCGCCTTAACAGTTTCGTTGCCCGTGCTGCTGCTGGGACCAGTCAATTTCAGCAGGGCCGAACCACCATCGCCGTAACCGGTCGAGGTAAAGACGTATTCGTCCTTGACGATAACGGTCGGGATATTGGCCGTCGTGTTGGCGACCTTGTTGTAGCTCCATTGTTGTTGTCCATCTTTGGCCCGCACGCTAACCACGCCGGGGCCCATGAGTTGAACGTACTGTTTCACGCCGCCGCCGTTGGAGATCACGATGGAGGAATAACCAGCCCCCTCCTTAGAACCCTTGCCATCTTTTCGGCCTTCAATGTGCATAGCACTTTTCCAAACGACTTCGCCATTTTTCTTATTGAGGGCGACAATGCCCGCATCTTTTCCGCCCGGCGAGCATACGAGCCAATCGCCATCGACGAGGGGCGATTCGCTAAAGCCCCAACCGGACATCATCTTGCCGCCGAAGTCCTTACCGAAGTTTTTGCTCCAGCGTTCTTTGCCGCCCGCCGTTTCCAGACAAACGAGATCGCCATTGCCACTGAGGGCATACAGCAGATCGCCATCAATCGCGGGAACGCAACGTGGCCCGGCATATCCGCCGCCGCCTGTTCCGCCGCCGATTTTGGTCGCCCAAACTTCTTTGCCATCGACTCCGCTCAAGCAGATGACATATTCTTCATTCTTGCGGTCGCCCATCGTGAAGACCTTGCCGCCAGCGAGCGAGACGCTGGAATAGCGCTCGCCGATTCCGGTCGCTTTCCAGGCGAGCGGTGGTCCATTGTCGTCCCACTTTTTCAACAGTCCCTTATCGGTCGAGACGGCGTCACGGTTCGGTCCCCGCCATTGGGTCCAATCGTCGGGCGACGCGGCGTTGACCTTTGAATGGAAACCAGCGAATAGAGCGAGAACTGACAGGGACAAAATCAGCGTGCGAAGCATGGAGAGAACTCCTCGGGACGGGATGAAGGATGCGTAGGTGGGAAATCAGGGTGGGAAACGGTACAACCGGCGAACAATGTCAAGCGGCTTCCGCCAACCGAGTATGGAACATAGTAGCTGAATTCTTGCGAACTCGGAAGGTTCTGACAAATGAGAAGATACCGAATTCTTACGAATTCTGCCACAAAACCAAGCTCTCGTCAGATTGTACGCGGTCGTCTTTCCGCAAGTGTACTCAGTCTCAAGGCCCAAAGTCTACTCAACCTCCGGAAAACACGCAAGTTTTATGGTGTCGAAGGTGAAAAATCGTGAAATCGGGCAACGACGCATTTTCTGCCATATTCGCCGACTTGCGAAGGCTTATCGAACCCTTTACGATTTCAGGCGGAAGTCGGGCGTCCGACGATTGGCCAAAAAAGTACCAGAAAAAGGGTTGGGAGTCGGTTTCGCGGCGAAGACTTCCGACAATCGAACATCTCAACGGCGAAACCGACTCTTGCCCCCCTCGGTCCGCTCGATTTTTACATTCAATTAGGAACTCTCGAATGCGTCGCTCATTTTCACTCCTGGCCATTATTATTTTCGCGTCGGGATGTGGCTTGTTCTTGTTCGCCGCCGATGAGGCCAAGTCGGATAAGGCGGCTGACAAGCCGGTGGAAAAAACGGCTAACAAAACCGCTGACAAAAAACCGGAGGTTATGGAAACAAAGCCGGTCCCCGTCGCCGAGGCGGCCGGAAAGATGACCGTCCCCGAAGGGTTTCACGTTTCACTCGTGGCGGGCGAACCCGACGTTGTGCAACCGATCTCGTTCACATTCGATGACCGTGGACGAATGTGGGTGTGTGAATGTTTGTCATATCCCAAATGGGCGGAGAAAGGGAGCGACCGGATCACGATCTTTGAAAAAGATAAAGAAGGGAATTTCCACAAGAAAAAAGTCTTTTGGGATCAAGGGAACTATCTCACCGGGATTCAACTCGGCTTCGGCGGCGTGTGGGTTTGCTGTGCGCCCAATATCTACTTCATTCCCACCGACTTCAACGGCGACGATCCAAAACCGACGGGAGAACCGCAAGTCGTTCTCAACGGCTGGAGTACGACGGGCAAGCACAATGTTGTGAACGGGTTGACCTGGGGACCGGACGGCTGGTTGTGGGGATGCAACGGAATTACCGCTCCGTCGAATGTCGGCCAGCCGGGCTGCGAAGAAAAAGACCGCACGAAAATCAGTTGCGGCGTGTGGCGTTATCATCCGACTCGCAAAGAGTTTGAGGTCGTCGCACATGGCACGACGAATCCCTGGGGACTTGATTTCGACGATTATGGTCAGGCTTTTATCACCAACTGCGTGATTGGCCATTTGTTTCATGTTGTGCCGGGTGGTCACTACCAGCGGATGTTTGGGGCCGACTACAATCCCTACGTTTACGACTACATCAAAGTCTGTTCCGACCATTTGCACTGGGGCGGCGGGGCCTGGACGAGTTCCCGCAGTGGACAGGGAGTTCACAGCGAGGCGGGGGGCGGTCACGCCCATTCCGGCGCGATGATTTTGCTCTCCGACAGTTGGCCCGACACTTATCGCAACTCGATCTTCATGTGTAACATTCACGGCAATCGCGTGAACAACGACACGCTCGAACGAAAAGGTTCTGGCTATGTCGCCCATCATGCGAAGGATTTTCTCATGGCCAACGACCCCTGGTTTCGCGGCATTGTTGTTCAACAAGGACCAGACGGAGCAGCCTATATCGCCGACTGGTCCGACACGGGCGAGTGTCACAACTACGACCGCGTGGATCGCGGGACAGGCCGAATTTATCGCGTCGGATTTGGACCAGAGAAGAAGGGAAAAGCGTTTGATCTTTCCAAACTCGATGAAGGCATGTTGATTGAACTGCAATATGAACCTAACGAATGGCAGGTCCGCCATGCGCGACGGATATTGCAGGAACACCGAGTGATGACCAAGCTCGACGCATTGACCGAAGATATATTGATGGGTGCCTATTTCAATAAAAAAGACGTGACTCAACGGCTTCGCGCAATGTGGGCCGTTCATGCTATCGGTGGCGACGATGGTAAATGGTGGTTGTCCGAAACTAAGGACAAGGAGTTCGCAATTCGTCAATGGGCCGTGCGATTTCTCGTCGAAAACAAAGAGCCGTCCGATGCGACTCTTACGGAATTTTTGCGAATGGCCAAAGAAGATAGCTCGCCCGCCGTGCGGCGTGAAATCGCCTCGGCCTTGCAACGCATTCCACTGGAAAAACGCTGGGAGATTCTCGAAGCACTGCTCGCTCATGCCGAGGACGCGACCGATCAAAACTTGCCACTGCTCTATTGGTACGCCGTCGAGCCGCTCGTCCCCAACAATACGCAAAAGGCGTTGGCCCTGGCCGCGAAAAGCAAAATCCCCCTCGTTCGCGAATACATTGCTCGCCGGATTGCAGGCGAAACGACCAAAGAAACGAAGGGAAATTGAGGAAAGTTAAAAGAGAAAACGCAAAATGCAAAACTAAATGCGTTGATTTGACGTCGCATATTGGCATAAATTGTTTTTCAAATCGTTCATCCCCAATTCCCCCTCTTTCATTTTGCGTTTTGATTTTTGCGTTTATTTACCATTCATCATTTCCCCCCATCCTCTATGCAAAGCATCCTCATCACCAACGGTCGCGTGATCGACCCGAGCCAAAACATTGACCGCGTTACTAATCTGCTTTTGGAAAACGGTAAGGTCGCCGGGTTTGATGTCGCCGTCAATGGTCCGGCCCAGATCACTACCGGTAATCCGGCCATTATCATCGACGCCAAAAATAAAATCGTGTCGCCCGGCCTGATTGATATGCACGTCCATCTCCGCGAGCCGGGACGAGAGGAAGACGAAACGATTGCAACCGGAACAGCGGCCGCACTCGCAGGTGGGTTCACCTCGATTGCCTGCATCCCGAATACCGAGCCACCGATTGATTCACAGGCCACCGTCGAGTTCATTCTCCATCAAGCCGCCAAGGCTGATAACTGCAACGTTTTTGTTGTTGCTTGTGTCAGTAAGAATCGCGAAGGGAAAGAACTGGCCGAGATCGGACAACTGGTCGCCGCCGGGGCGGTTGCTTTTTCGGACGACGGCGCACCGGTCTACGATGCCGAATTGATGCGTCGGGCGTTCGAGTATTGTCTGATGTTTGACAAGCCGATCCTCAATCACGCCGAGGTTCGCGAGTTGACCCAGGGGGGCGTGATGCACGAAGGCAAAGTCTCGATGGTGCTGGGCTTGCCCGGAATGCCAGCCGCTGCCGAAGATGTGATGACCGGCCGCGACATTGTCTTGGCCGAGGCGACCGGCGGGCGGATTCACATTATGCACGTCTCGACGGCGGGCAGCGTCGAACTCATCCGTCGGGCGAAAACACGCGGCGTTCGCATTACGACCGAAGTTTGCCCCCATCACTTTACGCTGACCGACGAATGCCTACGCAGCTTCGATTCCAATTATAAAATGAGTCCGCCGCTGCGAAGTCAGACCGACGTAGAAGCCTGCATTGCGGGCCTCAAGAATGGCACGATCGACGTGATCTGCACCGATCATGCACCGCACGCCCTCGAAAAGAAAATGCGGGAACTCGATCAAGCCCCGTTTGGAATCGTCGGTTTGGAAACTGCCCTCGGCCTGACGATAACTCACTTGATCGAAACGGGCGTTCTCGATTGGCCAACGACGATTGCGAAAATGACGATCAATCCGGCGAAAATTCTGGGCATCAACAAAGGAACACTGAGGATCGGAGCCGATGCCGACGTCACGATCATCGACCCCAAACACCCCTGGACCGTCGATCCGACGACCTTCCGCACGAAAAGCAAAAACACACCGTATGCCGGTGCAAAATTGATTGGTCGCGCCGACATGGTCATCGTCGGCGGCCGCGTTAAGTACGAAGTGTGCTAAACTTCACTCGCGCCATTATTTCATCAATTTCAAATCGCCAGCATGTTTTCGTTAGCAAGCGGTTCACCTTCTCGCCCGGACAATCCAATAATCTTTGGACGGATCGATCTGGACCTCGGCGAAGAGGGGTGGCAGATTTTCTTCGTACCAGTCGGGCTGCTTGGTGACGACGTAGAGCCAGCCCCCTTTGCGGAGCGCGGTGCGGCTGGTCTCGACGAAGAACCGCGCGATGCGAAAACCGGCATAATACGGCGGGTTGGCCACGACGCGATCAAAAGTCTCGGCACCGGACGTGAGACCGGTCGCCGAATGCTCGACCGTGATATTGTTCAGACTATTGAGTTCTGCCCCTTTGGCGGTGCATTCAATGGCCCGAGCCTGAGAATCCAGCGCGACAACTTGCACCTCCTTTTGCCGCACGGCGGCGGCCAGCGCGACGACACCGCTGCCGCAGCCGATGTCGAGAACTCGCTCGCCAGGGTGAACCTCCATCGCGTTCAATAGCTGTCGCGCGCCGGGATCGACTCTGCGGTGGGAAAACACTCCCGGCCGACTGACCACATGCAACAATCGCTCGGCATCGCGAAACGCAAATTCGGCGGTGAAGTTTCGGACCCGTTTGAGTGGTGCTTCTTTGCTGGCGACGTAAACAGTTCCCGCGGAAAAGTCTTGACGCCGCACGGTCGGGAAGATTTTTTGCAATTCCTCATGCAGCCAACGATCACGGGAGTTGTCGGTCGAAACGAGCAGCACGCCGCCGAGCGTGAGACGCTGGTGGGCCGTTTGTAAAAGCTCGCGGGTGAGTTCAGCTTCGCCCTGGGCACTGGTTGGCAACGCGGCCAAATCGAATTCCTCGGCGGGAAAATCGGGTGAACAGACAATTTGCGGCAGGCTTTCTTCGCCGTTTGCCGATTCTGTTGCCCAGTGTTGTCGCGCCAGTTCCGCACGATATAAGTCAAAAAAGTGACACGCCACTTTGGCCGTTGGGAACAACCGCGCAGCGGCCGCTGCGAATTGCCCCCGACCGAGTGAAGTGCAGAGAACTCGTTGCGGAGCGTGACCTTTCAGGGCGTCGATGAGCAATTGCTCTGCCGGTCGGGTTGACAACTCCGGCCGTTCTTCACGTTGCTCGTCCATTTAGGTTCTCTGTTTTCCGATGCGTGTATTGTGGCTTATGGATTCGCTTAGCCGGGTCGTCCACGACCGGGATCGTCGCTTAGCCGGGTCGTCCACGACCGGGATGCCGCGTGGACGCGGCGGCTAAGC
>JAYUFG010000469.1:0-3772 GCA_043738845.1 Planctomycetaceae bacterium | reverse complement strand
ACATGAGTTGGCCCTCCTGGAAATGAGTCTCGCCCCCGCTTTAATCATATCCAGGAAGTCAAATACTACGATGCTAGCTATTTACAAACAGCCTCTCAAAAATCCCCGGAAAATATGACCGTCCATGTCGTTGAAAAGCTGGAATGCAACAACTTCTCACTAACGGGCGAAAACGGAATCAACATTTTGGGATGGATTGTGGACTTGCAATTTGCGAAAACCTTCGAAATCCCTGCGATTCCTGCGGTTCTGGATTTTGCGGAAGAGCGGTTACACCCACAAAAATGACATTTTCACAAAAACAGCGTCTAAAAATACACACGCAATAATTGCGTAAAGTCAATTAAAAAAGCCACTTACGAACTAAATCGTAAGTGGCTTTAGTGGAGGCGGCGGGAATCGAACCCGCGTCCCGTGATATTTCAGTGGAGGCTTCTACGTGCGTAGCCGGATGATTTACTCGGGTTCATCTCTCGCACCCCAACCGGCGGGGTTTTGAGAGACTATTCAGGAGCAGTGTTTTAACCCCGGGCGTGCCCGACGCGACCCGGCGGCGATTCGGAATTAGTGACGGACTGTGGGATCTCTCCGACGAAGATCCTGAGACCGGGCTACCTGTTTATTAGGCAGCCAAAGCGAGGTTACCTTCGGCAAATGAAGGTTTTGGTCGGCTTTTTACGTGGCCTGCTGACCAACCACGGCACGCCACCTGCGCACCTCAGCTACCCGGTCGAACCCAGTTCGCCCCCGGCGCAGTGGTCGTTTTCCACCGCTATGGGATTATACCGCACAGGTCGGCCCCCGGCGAGGGCGGCGACGACAGCTTCCGGGTAAATTTTATCGTGAACTCAAGGATATCGGCTTTTACGCCGCAGTGGTACAAATACAGGGTGCATTTTGTCGGACATGTTTGTCGAAAGTGGAGAAAAACCACAAATGTCAATTCCCAATACGATAAACCTTGAGCTTGCACGTAAAGAGGCACTCATCCTGTTTGAATTTCTGCGCCGCTGCGATGACAACGGCAATTACTCGTTTGCCGACCCAGCGGAGCAACGCGTCCTCTGGAACGTCGAGTGTGCATTGCAACCACAAATTTTCGAGGTTTTCGACCCCAACTACAAACAGATTCTGTCGGCGGCCTGGGCGGAACTTCGTGATCCCGAATGAATATCAATCGTAATAAAGTTGTACATATCTCCTTTCCTTGATCGTCCCCAGAAAGCTCGCGTCAATAATGTTCGCATGGTCGCCCTTCACTCCGTAAATGGATGTTCGTTAGGAGAGCGACAGACGACCATAAACTAGGTTTCGTTCCAGAGGAAACGACTAAACGGATTCGTCGTCACTTTGATTTGGTCATTTTCGTTTCCGTTGTTTTGCATTTTGCATTCAGACTTTCGCATTTCACCCGATGCCCACTCCTTCCAACAACCCGTTTCCGCCGCGACGCTGGGGAAAAATGTGGACCTTGTCGCCGCAACGGCGGTTGGTGGGCGATCTATTGTCGTTTGCCAAAAAGGTTCCAACGGTTCCGATGCAGCGGCGAATGAAGTTGGCCGACGTGATCGCGGCGAGAAAGACTTGGCCGACTCGGGCGAGTTGGGCGGCGATTTTTATCAAAGCGTATAGCCTGACGGCCGTCGAATGTCCCGAACTGCGACGGTCGTACATCCCGTTTCCTTGGCCCCATATCTACGAACACGCCACGACCATTGCGTCGTTTTCGGTCGAGCGGGAATATCGCGACGAGCCGGGCGTATTTTTTGCCCAGATCAATGAGCCGAATAAATTCTTGCTCGCCGATTTGTCAACGCTCGTTCGCAGTTTCAAGACGGAAGACGTGCATTCGGTCCCCAGCTTTCGTCGGGCATTGTGGCTGGCTAAGCTGCCGCGCCCGCTCCGCCGGGCGGTCTGGTGGTGGGGTTTGAACGCCTTTGGAATGGAACGCTCGCGATATTTTGGGACCTTCGGTTTGAGTTCCAATGCCACGAACGGCGCGGCCAGCCTGCACATTCTCACGCCCCTAACGACCGCTCTCAATTACGGCGTGTTCGAGCCGGACGGCTCGCTCGACGTGCGAGTGGCGTACGACCACCGCGTTTTTGACGGCGTGGCCATGGCCCGAGCGTTAAGCCTGCTCGAAGAAACGCTCAACGGCGCGATTTGTGCGGAGTTGAAGTCTGGGCAGACCTAAAATCTCCATCGACGGTTGACGCAGGCTGAATTGGCAAGAAATGGGGATGTCTGTACGTGCGATTTGATTGCCGCCACATCGTTTTACCGCAACGGTCTCACTCGTCCTCGTTCAATTCCTCTTGCAGTTCGCACCAGCGTTCTTCCGACTCGCTCAGTTGTTTGGTCAAGCTGGCCAGTTCATTGTGCAGACGGAGGGAAGCGACTTGATCGGTCGCTTGCAGAAAATCGGCGTTGACCTGTTTCTTTTGCTCGTCCAGCTTGGCAATCATCCGCTCTAGCGTTGTTAGCTCTTTGCGCACCTCGCGTTCATTTCGACGCGGGACATGACGAGCCACCTTAGACGGACGACCAGCGGCGACCGGCGGAGCCTTTGCCATTTTTGTCGCCTGTTCCCGCTCGCCGTCTTCAATTTCTTTATTGACCGAGTAGAGATACGCCTCGTACTGACCATTGTAATTGGTCACGCGGCCATCACGAACTTCAATAATACAAGTCGCAACCCGCTTGAGAAAATGGCGGTCGTGGCTCGTGAATATAACGGTTCCCTTATAATCGACGAGGGCTTCGGCCAAGGCTTCGACTGTATCGACGTCGAGATGGTTGCCCGGCTCGTCGAGGACCAAAATGTTGTACTGACTGAGCAGGAGTCCGGCGAGACAAAGCCGCGCCCGTTCTCCTCCCGAAAGGACGGAGACTTTTTTCTTGATTTGATCGCCGCGAAAGAGCAACGCCCCGGCCAAGTCGAGAATCTGTTGATTCTTCGTTCCCGCCGCAGCTTTGTACTCCAAATAATCGAGGACCGTTTCGCTCTCGTTGAGGCTCGTGTAAACGTGCTGGGCGTAAATTCCAACCTGACAACCATGTCCCCAGCGGACTTCTCCGGAGAGGGGCGTGAGCGAATCAACAACGGTCCGCAAAAAGGTCGTCTTGCCTTGGCCATTGTCGCCGACGATGGCCGCCCGCGAACCATGCTCAATTTCCACATTGATATCATCGGCGATGGTCCGCTCGGGATAGCCAATCGCCACGTCGCGACAGCGGAGGGCTGGCCCCTTACGCGGTTCGACCTGCGGGGCACGAATTCTGGCCGTGGCCTCGTCACCTTCGACCTCGATCACTTCCAGCTTTTCCAGTTGCTTGCTCTTCGACCGGGCACGAGTGGCGGTACTCGCCCGGGCTTTGTTCTTGGCAATGAACTCTTGCAAATGACGTCGCTTGGCCATGACGGCGGTGTTCGACCGCTCCAGATGTTCCCGCTGATCTAGCTGATATTCCAAAAACGCGTCAATCTTGCCTGGGAACATCGTCAGCTTGCCGCGAGTCAGATCGAGAGTGTGACTACAGGTTGCGCCGAGAAACGCCCGATCATGCGAAACGATCAAGCAGGCTTCTTTATAATGTCGCAAAAAATGCTCGAGCAAAATTTGCGTCCGCAAGTCGAGAAAGTTCGTTGGCTCGTCGAGCAGCAACAAGTTTGGCTCGTGCAAGAGTAAGGCGGCGAGCTTCACACGGGTTTGCCAACCACCGGACAGTTTCGCGATTGGGCCGGTGAGGTAATCGCCTTTTAGCTCGA
>JAYUFG010000468.1:0-3778 GCA_043738845.1 Planctomycetaceae bacterium | reverse complement strand
CGTAATTTCTGCTAGCATGGCCGGTCTCCTTCCTTGGAATTCAAGGACAGAATACCCGATCAACAGAAATCACGGAATAGATAGATGGTGGACAGGTTCTAAGACCGCAAAACCGGGAAGTTATTTCGGGACTGTTCCTTAGCAGCGACGCCCTGCGGAGCAAGTGAGTACGATCCAAAGTTTCTGTTTGACATCTCGGGAACTTTGAATAGAATCTTGAAGCAAGCCGGTCTTAAAAAGTGAGGTTTGTCTTATGCAATACACCGTGATCGTAGAAAAAGGGAACGTGAGTTGGGGCGTGTATGTTCCTGACCTGCCCGACTGCATTGCCGCTGGTGAGACGCATGAAGAGGTGTTGACACTCGTTCAGGAAGCGATTGAGTTTCACATCGAAGGGCTTCGCGAGCAGGGTGAGCCGATTCCCGAGCTACACTCGTTCAGCGAACTGGTTGAAATCGAAGCGGTGTGACAGGGCACTTGCTACCCCACAGGTTATCGACGCTGCTCGTGACCTCGGAAAATTAACGAGCAGTTTTCGCTGGGCGACCGCCATGTCACATCCCAAGCACCCTCAAAACGCGCCGGGCGATTTTTACGTTGAGGAGGGACTGTGCCTCACTTGCACCGCCCCCGAACATGTGGCCCCAGACCTGATGGGCCATTGCGACGATTCATACCATTGCTACTTTAAGAAACAACCCAGCACGCCTGAAGAGACGACGATTGCTATTCGCGCCGTTCAGGTTGGTTGTTGTGGTGCGGTGCGATACGGCGGATCTGATCCGAACATCATTTCTCAACTGGTGGCGTTGGGAAAAAGTGACGACTGCGATGTGATCGAATGAGTTTATGCCCTCTAGCCCAACTTCTGATCACTTTATACACGGCACTTGGATAGCGACGCGACTCTCCTCACGTCCCAACAAAAAACCCCACCGGGTCGCGAATAGTGCGGCCCGATGGGTGGCGTGGGTCTTTCGGAGAATCCTCCGAAACGCAATGAGTTTTTAATGACGAGTTTTTAACGACGAACGAACCGGCGATCAACGGGGTGGTAAAGTGTACCAGCCATCTTCGTCCGGAACATAGTGCGGAAGTGGTGCTTGATTCGCGACCGGTCGCACGTCCGAAACCGTCCGAGCGTTCGGCATGTTGTTCACACTCTTCAATACGGGCATACTCGCCGTCCGCTCACGGGGGTCCGTGATTCGCGGCAAGTCCGATGGGTTCGACATTTGTTTATTGAGCGCGGGACCAGTCGTTTCCGATTTCACTTCTGGCTTCGGGTCGATGATGATGCGATTGACCGATTGGCCACCGTCAAACGTCTTTTGTCCGGCGGTCACGCTCGACGGTGTTGGTCCCGATTGCGGAACGGTGGCATATGAAGGCGACGAAGTGCTTGAGCTATAACTTGGGCTGGAATAAGTCGCGCTGCCCGCCGCTGCATTGCAACTGCTGCACGAGGGTTGCGTTTGGCTCGGTTCGTAATAGCTGGTGCTGGCCGCAGTGGTTCCGCTGGAGGCGTCTCCACATCCGCCGCCGCAGCTATTACTGCAACTATTGCCGCAAGTGTTTCCGCACGAGTTGCAGCCACCGCCATAACCAGAACCATATCCACACGACGCATAAGGTTGATAGCTCGTGGTTGGCATGTAGGCGGTTTGCGGATAGTAACTTGTCTGCGGTTGCAATGTGGCGGTCGCACCACTGCAATGCCCGAAGAGTGGGCACCAACTCAAGCATCCGCCCGTCGCGGGTTTCAACGCCGTGACAGGTTGATAGGTTGTGATCGGTTGATAGTAAGCCTGTTGCGGTGCGTAACCACACGAGTTGCCGCCGGTCGAGCAAGCATTACAAGGATCATTGCACGTTTGGCATGGATTGCAACACGCCTGTGGCTGCGGAGCGTAGGCATACGTTGGAGCATAGGCCGGAACATACGTCGCGTAGGTCGGATAATACACTGGCTTATAAGTCGATTGTCCACCGAAGCAGCTCGTGAACCAGCACGCGCGGCCTTCGCTCGGCGAGGCGAACGCAATCGCCGTGCAACTCAGCAGCAGCACCACGCAGCGGAGGGATTTGTGTAACATCGTTTGTTTCTCCTTCGAGCCGCTTCGCACACGGCGGGCATTTCCCGGATTCGTCCGGAACGCCGCGCCGCAGGTGAGTTGGCGAAAAAATAGTTGGGGTCAATGTCCCAATACTTTAATAAAATCCACCGGAACCACTCTGTCAATCAAAATTCTTTGTAAGTCCTTGATTTGGAAAGACTTTCGTTTTGTGGCGACAATTCCCATCGGGGAGATTGTGACGCCTGCACGGTTTGTAGGGTCGCTATCAGTGCAATCGCGACCGTTTATAACGGTGGCGCACCCGGTGCCACTAAAAAACCGTCTGACAAAGGATAGGTCACAAAACAGACCGAGGGCGAACCGCCCGCCCGATTTCTCGCACGATGCGAAAAGCTTACGCGTCTGATTGGAAGAATCATAACGTCGGCGACACGGTGTCTGTCGTAGGGTACGCACCTGTGCGTACCTATTGGTGCGCTACCTTCCCGGCCAAAATCGCATTCATGGTACGCAAATGCGTACCCTACGAGACTCACAGTGAAGCAACAAAGTCTCACGCAAAACCGCAAAGGTTCGATTCAATTCGATGGTCTGATTGCGAAGCCGTGAAAACATCTGCGAACATGTTCCCAAAGTCCGTTAGGCGAAATAAAGTCACTTCAAACAGGTAAACAGTTACAGGATTTCTTACTTCGTTCGTTTCACTCGCCGTGTAATTTCTGCGACGACGGCGGAAAATGCTTTTCGTTTTTCAGTGAGAACGGCGGCTGATTTGGGGCCGGAAGAGCGAACGTAATCGAGAACGATCGATTCCGAAGCAACAAATTCGCCCGCGATGTCCGCGACCTCGCTCGCGATGTCGAGCGGAATGTTCGTCACGCCGTTCGCATCTCCATGTAACAGATCACCGACATTGACGACCAAGCCGCCGACTCGCACCGGCAGACCAATGTGCAAAATATGACAATAGGCATGCGAACAAATCGTCCCGCCCGTGAAGACGGGATAATTCAACGCCCGCACTTGTTCCAGATCGCGGCCTGCGCCCGAGGTGATTAAACCGGCTGAACCGAAACCTTTGTAAACGGAACACATGACTTCGCCAAACGTCGCTGAAACGGCCGGGTCGTCCAGGTCTTGAAACACGACGACCGCCGGGCCGGGCAAATCGGCAAACCGCTCGACCTGTTTTTCCATGCTGCCGTAGGCGTCTCCACCGACCGGCGATGCATCCGAACGAAACGAGGCCGTCGTGGCAAAGCCGACCATCGGAGGCAAGTTCGGAAACTGACACTGAATACGGCCATCCATGTAGCCCGCGTTGCGTGGGCGAACGTCAAACAGTTCGATCACATTACAAATCGTGGGTGTGTCGAATTGAGCAAGTTTAGCAAGCGTGGCGGCAGAAATAGATGTGGCGGGCATGAAGGAAAATTCCGTGAGGTAGAAAATATGCGGGCGTAAAAGGCCGAAAGATGATCGTTAGGCGGTTCACTTACGAGCCGTTTTTCGATTGCGGAGCGACTCGCGATGGTCGACAAAATGGTTGGACCAGTCGCTCGCGAAGTTGCGTGGGTTATTGTAAAGGTGTGTTTCCTTTCCATCAGAGCCCCATTCGGGAGGACTGGTCCATGAGTACGATTATCGTGTATGTCGGTTTGGATGTCCATCAGGATTCGATGATGATCGCCAAAGCTCGC